>CARXKP010000004.1:14482-53754 GCA_949096025.1 uncultured Eubacteriales bacterium | reverse complement strand
GTGCTCTTCCGATCTAAGTCAAGTACAGAAAATCAAATTTTAGCATTTTAAAATAATTAAAAATTTTGATTGAAAATTTTATTAATTTTTGTTAAAATATAAGGTATGCAAATAAGTAGACTTACTCTTAAAGACTTTCGTTCTTATGAAGATAGGATATTTGAATTTACTCCACAAGTAAATGTTATTGTTGGCAAAAATGCTAGAGGCAAAACAAATATACTTGAGGCTATTTTTTATATGGTTTTAGGAAAAAGTTTTAGGACTTCTCACGAAAAAGATGTAGTAAGGTGGAATAGCGAGAATGGTTATATAAAAGGTGAGTTTAAAAAAAAATATAGAGATATTGATATTGAAATGTTTTTCTCTTCGCTTCGAAAGAAAGCAATAAAAATTGATGGAATTGGAATTAAAAGAATAGGGGAGTTACTAGGCTCGGTAAATGCAGTATTTTTTTCACCAGACGAACTTAGGCTTATCAAGAATAGTCCAGAAGAACGACGAAGATTTATGAATATAATTTTAAGCCAGACAAATAAAAGTTATTTTTATTTATTAGGCCGTTATGAAAAAGTGCTTGCAAATAGAAATAAACTGCTTAAAACTTCTCGCGATATTAATGTACTTAAAGATACGATAGATATTTGGGATAGAGCATTATCTGATTTAGCAGAGAAAATATATAAAGAAAGAGCGAAATTAATAGAGGAGTTATCTCCTTATGCAGAAAAGGCGCAAGATTATCTTTCGTCTGGAAAAGAAAATATTAAGATAGAGTATAAGAGTTCTTTTATTGGAGATGGTTATGCTCAAAAGATGTTAAAGGGACTTGAAAAAAATCTTGAAAAGGATTTTAAACTAGGTTTTACCTCTCTAGGTGTTCATAGAGATGAGATTGATATATATTTGAATGGGGTAGAAGTAAAAAGTTTTGGTTCTCAAGGACAACAAAGAACTGTTGCCTTGTCTTTAAAACTTGCCGAACTTGAAATAATTAAAAATCGAGTTGGTGAAGAACCAATATTGTTACTTGACGATGTGTTTAGCGAGCTTGATATTGAACGCAGAAAAAAACTATTAAAGTTTACTTCAAAAGCTCAGACAATTATAACTTGTACAGAATTTGAAGAGGACGGAAGTGATTGTAATATAATAAAAATCTTTTAATGGTATTATTCATAGATTATAGTTTAAAAATGTTTTTTTAAAGAAATTTATTTTTTAAAATAATTTCAATTTAAATAAAAATTTAACAAAATAAACAAAAAAAGTGCATTTTTTGCACTTTTTTTATTGTTTTTAATCAAATTATTTAATTAATCGAGAGTAGTATTGTATTTGCAGTTATTAAAAGTTTCATTAAAATCAACCTCATTTGGGTTAGAAAATACTTTATCTTTACCTACTGAGAATGTCATATTTTTTAATAAAAGTGTTCCGCCAGTGCATTGAGAAAGGTCTATTAAACTTTCGAGTTGTGAGTTTCCACTAGAAGAAATACCAAAGTTGATAAATCTTACATTTTTGATTTTGCCTTTTATTACAATAGGCATTATTGAATTTCCATTTATATAGCAATTTGAACTTTCAGCAAAGATAGTAATATTTTCAGCATTTTCAAGTACGAGTGGAGTAGAGGTGCTGAAAGCAAGTCCATTCGCAAGTTTTATGCTGTCACAACCCTCATTAATAAGTGTTTGGAGTTGTTGAAGTGAATTTGCTGTTTTTCTTGCTTTTACAGTTATTGGAATTGAAATGTTATAATTTTGATAACTAATTTGAATACTTGTTTGACCAACATCAAGTGGGTCAGTAGAATAAGTGTAGTCAGTAATTTCAACTTTCTTTCCGCTTAAATAATTTAAAGATAGTTTCATTCCTTCGCTTTCAAAGGTTTCTCCTATAAAATATTCTGTTTTTGTAGGGAGAGAATCCAAAGATAATTCAAGTTCAGTGTCTGATCTAACATTTAATGTAATTGGTTCAGTATAATAATCTTTGTAGGTTATAGAAATAGTAGTATTTGCAAGTGCTTTTTCTGGAGCATCTATTGTACATTCCGATAGCGGAATATTTACTCTCTTACCACTTTGATAACAAGCCATTACTTTAAAGTTATCAAAAGTTAGTTTTTGTCCTTCGTAGAAAATAAGGTCAAGTTCATCATAATCAATATAGACATAACTTATGTTACCATCATTAATATATACATCGCAGGTTCTGATAATATCAGAGTCAAGAACCTCAAGTGTAATGGTTATTGGAGCATCCTCAGTGTAGTTGTGAGCAACTAGTTGCGCTCTTTGATTGAAAGAAGCGATGTAATTATCTGAAGATGATAATCTTAATCTATAATCATTTGCCTTGGCAGGTGTGATATCAAACTCCATATCCATAACCTGACCGCGATACATATCTATTCTATCGTATTTAAAATTTATATCCTCAAGTTTAACTTTTCCAATATCACAGCCCATAAGAATAAAAGCACTGCAAGCGAGGAAAATTGATATAAATAATGAGAAAATAAACGTTTTTTTAACTTTTTTAACCATTTTTCACCCCTTTTATCTCAAATTATTTAAATTTTTGATGATTTGTGTAAAATTTTTAAATTTAATTTTTAAAATATTTTAACCAAAATTTTGTTTGTTAATCTCTAATTTAGAAGATTTTTGTAATTAATTCCAATAGCATCTTTCATTTTTTCAAGACGCACTGCCGCATCGATAGAAGCTTTTTCAGAATTTTCAAAAAGCATTTGATAGATGTCATCTATGTGTTTAAGACATTCTTCACGTCTTTGTCTAATCGGAGTTAAAAATTCTTCTAAAATTTTTATTAAGAAAGTTTTTACTTTAACATCTCCAAGACCACCCCGTTTGTAATGTGCTTTAAGTTCGTCAAGGTTTTGATAATCTGGAAGATAGTTTTTAAAATGTTCATCTCTGCAAAATGCATCGAGATAAGCAAATACGATATTACCTTCCACTTGGCCAGGATCACTTACTTTAATATGATTTGGGTCGGTGTAAGCAGACATTACTTTTTCTCTTACAGTCTTTTCATCATCGCAAAGGTAGATTGCATTGCCTGCTGATTTTGACATTTTAACTTTCCCATCAATTCCTGGAAGTCTTTGCATAAGTTTTGTTTGAGCTACAACTGGTTTTGGAAGAACAAAAACTTCTTCTTTAGGCGAGTATGTGAAATTAAATGAATTTACTATCTCTCTTGCCTGTTCTATCATAGGAAGTTGGTCTTCTCCAACAGGTACAAGGGTAGTTCCAAAAGCAAGAATATCAGATGCTTGAGAAATAGGATAATTGATAAATCCCATTGGAAGAGAACTTCCAAAACCACGTAATTTTATTTCCTCTTTAATTGTTGGGTTTCGTTGAAGCCTAGCAAGGGTAACAAGATTCATAAAATAGGTGGTAAATTCGTGTAATTCCTTTACCATTGATTGAATGAATATGTTAACTTTACGTGGATCTAAACCTGCTGAAATATAATCTATTGCAACTTGAATTATGTTATTTTTAACTTTATCAACACGATCAGCATTATCTGTAAGTGCTTGAGTATCAGCTATCATAACATAAAATTTGTCATAAGAAAGTGTATTTTGAAGTTCTACACGCTTTTGAAGTGATCCTACATAGTGACCTAAATGGAGATTTCCTGTTGGGCGATCACCTGTTAAAATTATGTCTTTCATAATATTCCTCTTTGAAAAATTGTAATAAAAATTTTAAATCTTGTCAAGCACAATAAGGATTTAAATTAATTTTGGCAAAATGTTGTTCAAAAAAGTTCTTTTTATGCCATTTTTAGAGAGATTTCGCCTTAAAATAATAAGATGAAAGGGTTTTTATATAGAAATTATTTTTTTCATTATTTTTTCAATCCAAAGTGATTAAAAACTTAATCACTTAATTATATAAAAAAAGTATAATTTTGTTTGCCTTATATAAAATAAATTTGTATAATATTTATATATTTTGTACTTGAAACATTTTTAGTTGCTACCAATAAGGAGGCTTATATGTTTAAAAAATTGTATAGAGGACTTTACCTTTTTCTGTTTGTTATGTTTGTAACAGGCAGTTTTTGTTTATTTCCTTCACTGAAAGGAATAAATGCTAATGCGACAGAAGTTGCTCAAAACACTGTACAGGATGTACCACCTGAAACTTTGCCAACCGCAAAATGGAGTGAAATTTGGAAGGCTTCAAGTGTTTGGGGATCTGCAAACGAGATGAGTAGTGATAGTGAATTTTCAGGCACTAGCGCTTATCAAAATATTCAAAATGCGTTTGTTATTCAAAACTCTGACGAACTTGCAAAGGCCGCCTATTTGATTAACTCTGATTCGGCTGGAAATACATATAGAAATGCTACTTGGGTTATTGATCCAGCAAATCAAACCTTCGATATGGGTGCTGCTCTTTGGACGCCTATCGGAACTATAGATCACCCATTTACTGGTGTTTTCTATGGCAATGGTATAACAATTAAAAATATTTCAATTGAGGATATTGCCTGCGAAAAATCACACGCAGGACTTTTTGGTACTATACAGGGTGCGTCAATAACTGATATTCGTTTAGACGGTTATCAAACTATTTCAGTTTCTGCAACAATAAGTGGAACATCAACTCCAAGAATAGTTGGAGCATTAGTAGGACAATCAATAAGTAGTTACATAATCAACTGTCACGATGAACTTACAAGCAGGACAAGTATGCTTGGAACTGAAACATCAATTGATTACAAATCAGTAGGTAATATTGATGCTTCATCTTATGTTTTTAGAGGAAAAATTCGCAGTTTAAATATAAACAACTCAAACAATTCTTTTACATCTAATTTGTCACCAAAAACTTTAGGAGATACTCTTACTGTGGATGGCAGTGGTTATCAAAGCGGTTATGTTGCTTTTTATTACGCAAAGGAAGGGAAATTTAATATAAATGACCTTGTAAATCCAACAGGCAATATAAATTCAAATGGTGAAGGTGCTATGGTTGAGTGGCCTGACCACGGCGGAAAAGTTGCAAGAGTGCTTCTTGACTCCGAAAATCAAACAATAAAAATAACAACTCAAAAGGCTCAACTTTATCGTGGAGAATTTATTACTTTAAGAAATACTGCTACAGCAAATCAATTATTTGTTTTAAATCCAGGAAATAAAGCAGTTACAGATTCTGAAAATAAAATTACTAATGTACCTAACATATCAAATGGTGAAGTATTTACAGTTCAATATACAAAGACAGACATTATAGTTAAATTTGATTATGGTTATGGAAATAGAGGCTATGGAGTTGAAAGAAGTGGGGGTACTAATACCTTACCAGTTGCATTTGGTTATGACCAATCATTTAGAAGTTACTTTGGGATTTATCCTGCTTATACTAAAAGAGCAGGTTATGAATTTGCTAATTTAAAAAGAGGAAGTGTTATTCAAGATGCGGTTGCTGATCGAGTATTAGATTCAAATAATAATGAAATTACTGATATGAGTAATGAACCTCTTTACTATAGAACTTCATTTCCTGAAAATGATAATATATATACTTTTAGTTGGACAAGAGATGATACAAGATCGTATCAAGTTAAGTTTGCCTATGCAAGTAATGAAGGAGGCCTACTTGCAGATAATGATTTCGCCAAAAATTATGGGGCATTTATAGAAAATGTAAGTCTAGCACCTAATACAGTTCAAACAACTTATGGAAAAGTTGGTATAGAAGGTGATACTGATACATTTACAATTACACTAAAACCAGGATATTCTATTACAAGTTTAGAAACAGACAATTCTAACGATATTGAAATTACTGAAAATAAGGCAGACAAATTAAGTGGCGTTTATCCTTTGTTTACTACTTTATCAGGAATAGATGAAAAATATAGTGATTCAAATGTTAATAATGACTTTTACAATCAAGTAAAAACATCAATTTCTTGGACAAACAGAGAGGAATACGAGAATGCTAGTATTAAAACAGGGGAAAATGGTTTAGGCAAAACTTATACAGTAACAGTTGATAATCTTGTAAGTGCTACAGCAGGAGATGTATACATTGTTATTGAAAGAGATTTTATGTCAATTGATCTTACTCCAACAAATGTTGACGGAGATAATGGGCTTAACTATAGATTTGAATCTAATGATTTAACAGGTTATGCTGATAACAAGTTCAAACTTGCGTATATTGAATATACAAAAGCAGACGGAAGCAGGGATACATATGATAGTTCAGCCCCTGAAAAACAATTAACTGACGGAAGCAACCCTGTGCTTTATGTAAGATATAAGGAGAGTTTGTTAGATTTAATAATTAGAGAAACAAATAAATATCTTTTAAATAAGAGTTCAGAAAACGAGTTTGAAAATGCTGAGGCATCATTTAACTATTCGGAAATATCAGGACCAAATTCATACAAGGACACGCCTGTAGAAGAGGAAGGAACAAAGCCTGATTATGCAAATTATTATAATTGCTGGAAACTCGATTTTAATAAAATGAAATATTCTTATAACAAACTTACAATTTATATCGGTTCTTTAAAATCTAAAGTTGACATTGCATCTTATAAATATGTAGATGCAGATAATAAAGTACTTATGCTAGAATCAGAAATGTCTGGATTAGGTATCTATTTACAAAGTGGATCTACAGGTTATCTACAAACAACGAATGTAGATGTATCAATGGCAAATCAGGATCAAATTTATGTTGCAAGAAATGGTAATTATCAAGTAAAATATGTTATTGTTTATGATTTAGCAACTTCAAAAGATTTAACGCTTGCAAGTAAAGTTACATTGACTGCTGGCACAGAACTTTTTAAGTTTGGTGATGGCACTAACAATGATACAATAAACGCAAATAATTATTATGTTGCTTATTATGGAGTTACTGGAGAAGGTAAGATATTTAAAAATGCCTATTCTGATGTGACTGGTACAAACTATAGAATTGAAGTTGTGTATGAAGAAAGAGGACACGATATCAAATTTGAATATTATATAGGTAGTGGTGCATTTAATGCAGGAGGATATAAAGCAATCGACGAAGACAATTACAATATCTTCTTTGCTGAAGGATGTCCAAATCTTCTTTACCCAAAGTGTCGCCCTTCGGCTTTATCAGGTGGGCACTATACATTTAATTATAAACTAAACTCTGTTGGCCTTGGTTCTATATCTTATGCTGGCTACGAAATTATGCAGGACGAAAAACTTGCAATAAGATCCGATGGATATGGAACAAATCAACTTACAGAATTTAAAGATAGGACTGGGTTTACAGTATCATCTATAAAGAATTTATCAACAAATAGTGCGGAAGGCAGTTTTGATGTAAACCTTGGTGGATATGCTACAGTAGTTAAAGTTTATTTCAGTTTAAAGAGTGGCCAAGAAATACTTGTCAATAAATTATTTGTAGATGGCGTAGGTGGCGGATTAAAGAATGATGTCACCGGGCTTCTTAATACAATTACTTTTAGTGGACTTTCTTATAATTTTGACGGAACTGCGCTTTCATTAAAATCAGACGCTCTTCTTGATGGTATTTCAATTCATTCTCAATACTACTTACTTGGTTGGTACCTAATTAATGGTGAAGTTGTAGTAGAAAATAACTATGGTGGCTTCTTAACAGACTCTAATTTTGTATATGCAGTAGTGACGCATTATTCAAGTTCATCATCGCCTTTTGACGGAATTGCAGCCTTTGTTGGTCAGAGAGAGGTAAAAGTATCTTATTATACTGACACTACTACTGCCGATGGTAAAGGTTATGGTCAAATTTATGATAGAAATAAAAACATTATTCCTGAAGGAACATCAATTAATACAGAATTTTATGATGTTGAGTATGCAAGCGAAGTAAGTAAATTCACAGCATATGCCTTCAATGTTAAATATAATGAAGAAAAGACTGTTGACAAAAATATTTTCTTTAATATTGGTTACACCTTTGGAAAATATCTTCCTCAATATGGTGTAATGTCAGAAGACGGCAATACATATGTTTTAAATGCTACTCATTGGGCAAATGCCTTTAATTCTCTATCTCATACTGGTTTTAATGATATCGACCAAGCTACATCTATGCAAGTTTGGAAAAATGTAATCAATACAACTAAAACTCAATCAGATGACGATAGAAATCAAATGCTTGCTTATGTAAATCTTGTAATAAAATGGGATATAATAAATTATTTTGCAATTATTGATGAAACAAACTCAGTTTCTGACGCAAATGGGAATATGTTATCTATAGGTGATAAAATTACTTATAGTACAGACAAAAATGCTAAAAATGGACAGGCAACTTATATATTTACCAACCCTAAAGAGGAAAGACCTGTATCTAATTATGGTACATTAATAAACGGTTATGTAGTAACTGGAATTAAGATTACTCACAAGGAAGGCTTAGACGGAAAAACCTTTACAGACGAGGAATGGAATGATGGAAACGGAAGTTTTGTACTCACGCCTGATGTACTCCGTTCATTCTTAAAAGAGGAATACTACTTTGCTGTAAACAATAATGATGATAAAATTAATTTTACAACCCTTCGTGATCCAGCAGAATATTATATAGAACTTATTCCTTCAGACAATAATTACTATACTTATACTTGGAATGAAAGAGGAAACTCTGCTGATTATGGTTTCTATGATAACTCATCTAGAACAATTAAAATTAAGGTAACTTACAATTCTCCTGCTTCTAATTTGACAGAAGCAAAAAGGCTTGGTTTCCTTGAAATTAATAGACTTGGATATTCTCCAACTGGCTGGGTTTATGCAACTGACGGACAAGATACTCAAACAAATGTAATATTTGACCCAACAAAAGATTATGCTGAAACAAAGGATATAAGAGTTGTTCCAACTTGGGCGCCTCTTACAAATAAAGCAACAACATCTAAAATTGAATTTAATGAAGATGTAACTGCTAGACAATTCTATCTACTTACTTCTCACAATATTACTACAGGTACTGTTGGATGCTCAAACTCTACAAATGACCATTTAAATGGAGTTTCTACAGTTACTAAAAATAGAATACTTGCCAATGGTGAAAAAATTATTGGTTATCAGTTTGAGGTAACTTTACTTAATAATGGCAGTCCTGTAACTCAAATATTTACTGATATTAATCAGTTTGATATTAAAACTCTTGCCAAATCTGGATCTTATAACATTATATTTAGATTAACAATTAAAGACTCATTGACTATAATCAATGCTAGTGGCATTGCAACTGAACATATCTATGAGCAGATAAGCGGAATACTCAACTTTGAAATGCTTAAAAACGAACTTTTCTTCTATGACCACGACTTAAAGTCGGTTTATACTGGAACAAATGAATTTGTCGCAGGAAAGACAAATGAATTTGGAAATGTTAAACTTCGTTATGAATGGAATGGTGAAGAATTAGAGAGTGGTTCTATTATTGGCAGTACAGTAGGCTATTTTGATACTGTAAACGGAATTGAGGTTGTTGGCAGTGGCGAGGCACTTGACGCTGGCATTAACAAATCATTAAAAATTAAATTTAATTATGATAACTTTAATTCAAAATTCCAAGATTATGGTAAGCCTGGTGAAGATAAGAAATTTGAAGACTTACTTACAAATGGAACTTATGATAAGGCTCTTAAGAGTGACAATAATATTTCTAATAATGAGGACGGTTATTTTGTAACTTTTACTGACGCTCTTGAAATTGAAAAAGCGGTATTTGTAATTTCTTTCCCTGCAGGTGCAAGTTATTACTTTGAAGGAATGGAAGTTGTTGCATTTACAAATTATAACGGAAGTCAACAATTAAGTTATCCTCACCAAGTTGGAAAGGAAGTATTTAGTTATACATTCTCTCAAATAACAATCGTTCCAGATAGAGAGGGTGATACAAAACCAAACACATATAAAGGTCAAGAAAATCACATTGAAGATGAAAAAGTATTCGTTGTTCACGACCTTGAAATTTTTAAAAATAATGTTGCTGAGAAATTGTCTAACTTTGAATGGATTATTTCTAAAGACTCACAGTTCCAAGTGATTGGAAGTGAAACTGCTCTTGGACTTAACTATACTACTAAATATCTCACAGCACAAAATGGACAATTAAACGAAATAAGTGAAACTTACTCATATAATGGTGAAATAAAGCAAGATACTTTATATCTATCAAATCTTATGATTGACAACAAGGCTTATGAAATTAAGAGTATTGTAGACGGAGATGTAAAGATTGATATTAAAGGAAATCAGGGAAGTATCTATATTAATAATATAATTTTACTTTCTTATGTTGGTAATAATACCACTGCTCTTCAAGTTATTGTAAATAAAGATTTACTTAATAGTGCAGATAAGATTAAATATGATGTAAATGTTGACCTTTCTTCTCAAAGAAAATCACAACTTAAATTACTTGAATTTGTAGAAGATACCTTTATCGATAATGCAAAAATCTCAAATGCAACTTTCCAAGAAAATGTTTCTAAGTTGTTTGATGATGGTGTTGACAGTCTTTACAATACTAAGGTATCGCTTCCAGATGAAGCATATTTTGCAAAACATAATATCTATGCTGTACTTACTGATGCTGTAAAAGTTGTAATTGACTTTAACAATAAAGTTAAAGAAGAAGAGAATGAAAAACAAATTGTTTATGCTTCTTTATCTAGCGGGACTTTCCGCATTACAAACCCAACTCACGAGGATAGCGCTTATCTAAAATTTAATGGGTATAGAAATTCTCTTGGAAATGCTTCTCATATTAGAATTGAAGAAACTGTAGGACTTGGAGATTGTGCTTTTACTAATGTTGAGGCAGGTTCTACTGAAAATATCAAAGCAAAATGGGAATTTACAAACTTTAAGTATGATATTTTAGATGATGTTATTGATACAAACGCAGGTGGCGATACTCTTTATGCTAGTGCTAGTGAAATAGTATATGAACTCACAAACTTTATGGAGATTGATGCTCCAAAGACTGCAGAACTTTCTATTTCAATGGTAAGCACTACTAAATATGCTCAAGATGGATCATCAAAGATTAGTTTTGTATATGTTCCAGACCAAAAAGCATTTAGATTTGTTGATTGGAATGGTCAAGCAAGTGTTAAACTTAACGACACATACAAAGTTACTGTAACTTATACCTTTGATGATAAGGCAAGCCCAACTGCTCAAAAATTAACTGTAACTAAAGATGTTACACTTGCTCTAACAAGAAATACTATCGAATTTACTTATGAAGATACATCTCTTACATTTAGAAATTCAAATCAAGAAGGCAGAGTAAATGTAAGTCTTTCTCTCAATGGAGAAGAAAATGGAAGAACCACTTTAAGTCTTATTCCTACATCTGCTATTGCTGGAAATAGTTTACATTTCCACGCGGTAGTAAAAGATAGTAAGAATAATAATGCATTACTTAATCAAGTTGACACTTATACTGTTACAAATACAATCGATGAAAATATGGTAGATGTTTACCAGTTTGGCGTTGATAGTGGAAATAACCCTATTAATAATAAAGATATAGTAATTAAGATTAATCAATATGAAATCACTCTTGCCGACTATGTTGACAAGTTTGAACCTACTAATATCGAAAAATTCTTTGGTCAACCTGACCAGAATCCTATCTTTGAAATCCTTGAAATAACAGAGGAACTTGATACTCCTGCTTCTGTTCAAGTGAATTTTGGAAGAGAGACGAGCGAAGCAATAGGAAAACACAGATTAGAAAATCCTACTTTTACAACAGATGCTGATAATAATAATTATATTATTGTAGATAAAGATACTTTTGAGGCTTACTATACAATCAAAACTCCATCTGCTAAATTACAAGTTGAACTAAGTGATTATCTCACTTATATCTACAATGGTAGAGCGGTAAGCGAATATAATGTAACTTACAATCCTACCACTAAGAAATTTAATCTTACTATAGTTGCTGGAGAAGACAGCGATACAATAGAATTTGATATCTACTATAACTATGGAACTCAAAGAATTGATATTCCAGATACTCAAAGAGAAACTTATGCTGGTTATCTTACATTTGGCTCTAATTCTTCAGTGGAAGCAAACCTTGAAGGTTATACATTAACTGTAAGTTTAACAGACACTGCAAAAGCGGATAACTGGAAGGAAATTGACTTTGATAATACAACGGCAATTAATGCTAAGATTATAGTTACAAAAAGAGAACTTAAAGTAACTTCGATTACAAAAGTTTATGATGGCACAACAAAATTTGTTTATAATACTATTTCAGCAAATGAAAATACCTGTGAAATTATATTTAGAGAGGGTGATGTTGTTAGATATGACGGTGACGTTGTTAGACTTGACGAAATTCAACTTTCTGGTGAATTTGTTAGTGCTTATAATGGTGAACAGGCACTAAAGAATGGTACTTTCAGAATTGATGAAAAGGGAGTTGGCGTAAACTATACTCTTGTTTATGATAGTAGTTTAAAAGTAAACCTTGTTGCAGATGCGACAAGTGAAATCGACTATATTACTGCTTTAATTGAAGTAGTTTATAAGACATTTAAAGAATCTAATATTGAAGATCCTAGCGAACTTCAAAGAGTACTTGATAACTTTAACTTTACATACAATTATAAAGGTGGAAGCGAAATAGATAAGACTCGCTTTACAATCATTGATGTCGATATCGAACAAAAAGACATCTATTCAAAAGGAACCTTCTTAAATGTTGGAGATTATACAGTTAAGTTTACAATCCAGTCAAAAGATTTTACTTTTGGTCAAACTAGGGGAGAACTTGGAGAAACTTATACTACAACATTTACAAAACCTCTTAAAGTGACAAAGAGAAATCTTACTATTGCAAATGCTCAAGCAATAAGCAAGAAGTATGACGGAAATGAAAATCTTCTTTTAACATTTATAAATCAAAATGTAAATGCTGTTGGTGGATATTATTCAAGTAATGAAGCACTTGAGGGTGATATCATTACTGTTCTTAGCGGGAAATTTGGTTCAAGGACAAGTGGTGAATTTGTTGCTGACCACCTTTATGGAACTGGCAAGGCAATCGACCTTGTATTTGACAAGGATAATGATGATAGTAACAACTATGAAATCACTATTACCGTTGTCGGTGATATTACTGCAGTAGAACTTTACTTTAATAGAGTAGGAAATACTCAAAAATTTGTAGATGGTGACATTGATAAATTCGCCAATGATGGCATAATTTCAGTTGAATATGCTGGTGAAATGGATACATTTATTAGAAATCTTCTTAATGCAGAGCGTATTGGAAGAAATGGATATATTTGCATAGGTTACCGTTTTGGTATTGCAGGTGGAGTTCAAATTTCTATAGATGTAAGCACTATGTCTGCTGAAGAGAAGGAAACATTCCTTCAAGCAGCAGTAGATGCAGGCAGAACAGGTCTTGAAATTTATGCAATTTGGGAAAGAAAAACATATAAAGTAACCGTTCAAATTACAAATGGTGTACTTAAAAACGAAAATGGCGATGATGTAAGTACAGTTATCGAAAATATACCTTACTTTAATACTTTAGAAGATGGAACAATCTATTCTGACTACTTTGTAACTGCAGATGAAGGATATAAGTTTGTAGGTATTAATGCTTCAGAACTAAGTAGCCTAATTACTGCAAAAGTTGTAAGCGGAAATAAGACAAAGAATGGAAAAATCTCTCTTGAAAAGATTAAAGGAGATTGCACTCTTAAGATTACTATTGAAGAAATCAAAGTTAGAATTGTAATTGATCCTAGTCAGCGTACTGGCTTTACAGTATCGTCAACAAACGAAAAGTGGCTTTCTGAGGACGGAAGTTATAATATTTGGGATAGGACAATCTCATACTCAGATCTTCTTAAAGAAAACTTGCCAGTAGTTGCTTATGATAGAGGTTATCTATTCACTCATTGGACAATGAACGGAGTGGAAAGTGCATCTGCTATAGAAAATCTTTGGCTTAGAATAAATGGTGCAACTCTTACAGAAGATGTCACAGATACTAGATTTACATTCACTGCAAATTGGCAGGAAGACAAGATATTTATTACATTTAATCATCCTCATTCTTCTATTGCAGTTTATGATTTAGGTACAACAGAAGACTCTTTAAATACATTGATTGTTGCAAATTCAGATGATAAATATGAAACTCACTTTAGCCACAATATTAAAGTTGTGATTACTGCTGATGATTTCTATAAGTGGACAAATGTCGCTTTAGATAGCGGTATTAATGAAAAATTAGAGGACTTAGAGGCAAGAAATAATAAGTCTGGTGCATTTGAAATTAAATATATTCAAACAAACAATACTATTACTATTACCTCATCTCCAATTACATTTACATTTAAAACAAACTATGAAATCCCTGTTGAAACAGAGATTGCAGAAGCAAAAGGTGCTATAAAAGGCGAATTTGCGATTGAAAAAGGTGATGTAGATTACAAAAATACTACACTTGCAGATATGTTTGGGGCAACCTATACTCCTACTGTTGGTACTTATACTCAAACTGGTTGGAGTAAATCGGGAAGCAAGGATAAAAACTTCTCACTTGATATAAAAGTTACAGAAGTAATTTACGCACTTCTTGGTACTCCACAACAGGATATCGAACTTACACTCGATGCTTTCTTTGAAGGCGTTGATTATGAGGTTACTTTTGTAAACACAAACACTCTTGAATACAGATTTGCAGTTGAGGGAGAAGTAACTTCAGTTGCAAGAACTATTAGATATGGTTCTACTCTTACCAATGTTCCAAGCCTTATAGCAAAAGACGGAAGTCGAGGCGAAGAATATGTATGGCTCATTATGAGCGGAGAAGGGGAAAATCGAAAGATTGAAACCTTTGAAAATGGACAACAATTTACATTAAAATACTTTAAGAGTTCAAGCGTAGATAATTATACTCTTAGACTTGAAGCAACCTGGGGATTTGTTTATAAGATTTCAATTAAAGTTACCGGAACAAGCGAAGTAATGGATAAACTTATCAGTATTGATGGTACAGAATATACTGGAGATATTCAACTTACTTACTTTAATGGCGTAGAAAGATACTTTATGTTCAACCTTGAAAAAGGTTATGAAATCTATAGCGTAACAGGCTTCCACGAAGGAGATAGTTATGCATTTAAGGGTGACGAACTCGACGGAAGCGGAAGAAAGAATTATCTTCTTGTTTCAGGCTTTGTGACTGCTGAAGGTGAAACTGAAAATCGAAGAACTATTACAGTTGAACTTAGACCTAAGTCATATAATGTAACTATTGAAACTAGCGATAAAAATCATTATCAATTTACCGGTGCTAGTGGCGAAACAAACGAGTTTACAATTAATTATGACGAAGATATTAGACCATACTTTGCAACAAGACGACTTACTCGTGATGGCTTTAACCTTGCAGGACTTAGCTTAAACGGAAATAAAGTTGCTTCATTTGATGGCACAACATTTACATTCAATGCTCCTCTTGTTTATGAGGATAACACAAATATTTATTGCTATGATGATGCAAAAGCCTTTACATTAAGTCCAATTTGGGAACGCAAGAGTGGTAGTAATTATACTTATTTTGCAGTTACAACCAATGCAACAACTGGACTTGTTTACAATTCAAGTGAGCAGACTATTGCAACTTCTACTATTTTAATAAACGGCACTCCAGCTCATCTTGAACTTGGCACGGTACCTACAACCTTAAATCCATTGTTACTTGCAAATGGTGAACAAATTGTTGAAATTTACTATGTCGTAAATGGAAGAACTGGCGTTGCGTATGATTATGAATCAATTTCTGCTGGTTCAACAAGCGTTATGCGACTTAAACTCAATTATAAAGATGTGATTTCTGGTAACGCTCATATGTATGTTAGACTTGTTGACTCTCTCTCTCCTAATGATGAGGGAAGAATAATTACAAGTGATCCAGCAAACATAGAAATTGCAAAAGCTGATATTGCAATAAATGGTGCAAATCTTGAAAGTTATTACACAGGAACAAGTACTTATGTTCCTACTGCAAACGGACAAAATCTTGGAAATGTTGTATTCGCTGGTGTTACCCCTGTACTTGCTAATGGCGAACTTATCATAGATAAGATTGAAATAGTTGACGAAACTAACAAATATGGTGCAGTTGATGGAAAGAACTATTCAGTAAAATACTATTTCAGAAAGAATGGTTTTAACAGTGCAAACTATGTTGACGGAATATTCGCTGACGAAACAGCAACAACAATTACTTATGTGGCAGATGCTGTTACTACAACAATTATAAAGACACCTATTGAACTTAGTTTTGTAGAACAAGGTTTCTTTAAAGGTTCTGCTCATAAAGTAAGCAACGTTAATGCTGAAATTCTTAAAGCGGTTACCGATATTGTTGGTGATAAATTCATTGTAGATATTGCTTCAGTTTATACAAACGGAAGTGACGCAATCGCTTATAACACTATCGAACAATTTGTTGTAAATTCTAGCATTTATACTAATGATTCAACAGATAATTTACTTGCAAACTTTATTTATACTCTTGCAAGTGGGGCAAGTTTCACAATCATCTCACTTGACAATGCCTTTACAGTAAATGTTGGGGCAAGATACTTTGATACAACTACTCTTGAAGAAAATAATAATACAGATAATATTGTAAAAATTCTCTCATTTGAATTTAATGGAAGACTTGTTAATGCCGATGACGGCGATATGAACTATATCACACAAGAAGGCACATTAGTACTTTCTATTGTAAACAATGGCACAAAAGATTTGAGGGTCATTGTGGCTAATGATAGAGTAGTTACATTTAATCTTGAAATTGCTACAGTTTCTCCTATGGCAGTTTTAAGATGGACATCACTTAGTTATGGTAATAATGAAAGTGATAAACAACTTTTCGTTGAGGGATTATTAAATTCTCTTAATATTCTTACGCTACAAGACATTACAACTACTGCACAATTTGTTACTACTAATACAGATATTACCTATGTAGCAGTAATCACTGACTACAAGGCGGTAGAACTTTCACTTGATGATGTCATTGCAACAAATTCAGATGATGAGGAAATCAACTCTCTTGGCTTTACTTATGTAAAACTTGGAAGTGAAATAACTATTTCAAATCCAGAAACTGCACTTGGCGATATTAAGGGCTTTGAATTCAGCAATTGGTCTATAGGTCAAGTTCCAAATATCTCAATCGAAGGCTTAAAACTTAGAGCGGAAGAAAATGCAGGTATTTATAGTTGCAAGATTACCGCTATTTGGACACTTGAAACTCCAAATATTACTGGTAAAGATTTCGATTTTGATGCAGATGTAGTTTATGGCAAAACAAGAGAGATAACTCTTAGCGATATACTTACAAAAGGCATTGAAAACTATAACAAACAAATTACTTACAAGTACGTCTTGACAAAGGACGGAACGGAAATTGAGGGAATCGCTGAAAATGATTCATTCAAGTTCTCACTTCCTTGCAATTCTGATTCAACAGGTGACTATTATCTTACAGTTACAGCGACAAGCGGAAATAACCGTACAGATCAAGCAAAAGAAGTTAAGATAAAAATCACAGTAAATCTTTTAAAACTTACTTCAGTTACCTTTGAAACAACAGGTATTGATTATGATATAGATGGTTTAGTTTACTCAAATAGAGATTTTGTAAATGATATACTTGTTACTATTACAGGTGGAGGACTTGGTCAATATGCTCTTAAAGATTTACTAAATAATGCAGACTTATCTTATAGATTTAGCATTTCTTACAGAAAGGAATTATCAAACCCTGTAAATAATTCTACTGATATTAAGAACGCGGGAATTTACGTCATAAGCCTTGATGCAGATTCTAGAATATTTGATACAAGCGAAATTACAGAAACTCAACTTAATTATCAAGTTACAGTTGCAAAACAGGAAATTGTTATTTCTCTTAGTGACATTCCATCAACAATGAGATCAAAACTCTTCGGTGATAATGACCCAGAAAGATTTATCTTTACAAAATCAATGTTTACTGGAGATTATGCTCAAACTGCTTACCTCGAACTCTTTAGAGAGATAGGTGAAAATCAAGGAGTTTATAAGTTTAATAGAGCAGTGGTGCTTGACTCAACTTATGCAGTAGTAGATGACAACTTCATCGCTAGACTAGATGAAACTGCAGTTTATACTATTGAAAAAGCAGATATAACAGTTACCGTAACTTTTGAAGATGATACAATCGCAAAAGTTTACGATAAAGTAGCACCACAGTTTAGATTAGAATATCGTCTTGATAATGAATGGTATGTATATATAGATAATAATCAATATACAAAACTTCTCTTAAGTTATGAGTACGCTGATGGTAGTGAGGCATCTCTTCAAGACCGTTTCAAGGAACTTGTTCTTGAAAATATGACTCTTACAACTTCTGTTTTTGAAGCAGATACTTATGCTAAAGAAGATATGCTTTTAAGTGGCGAAGGAAACTTTAGTTCTTATAAACTTGAAGGCGGATTTGTAATTAATAAGCGTCTTCTTACATTTGAAGATGTAAATCCAATTTATAAAGAGTTCGATAGAACAAATGTTATTACAAAGACTGACGCTCGCTTTACAAATGTTGTAGAAGGCGATGAGGTTTATATAACTGGTTTCTATGAAAAAGCCGAAGTTGGACTTTATGCTTTAAGCGGTATTGAACTTGTTGGCGCAAATTCAAGCAACTATTCAATTCCAAGCGTAGCCGAATTTAGTTATACAGGTACAATTATCCCTAGAAAGGATACTGGAGATGTATTATTTACTATTGAAAATACAAACTTCATTTATGGTGACATCAACCTTAATGATGATATATCTGAAATTTTGAAACTTGTTGGAGAGTATACACTTTCAATAGGTGATATAACAACAGATATTGAAAATGGCTTTGTTAGCATTTCTGCCATTAGATTTGAAAATGGCGAAAGTACTGTTGGAAATAATCTTAAAGCAGGGAAAAATCGTAAGATTATATTTGTTATTTCATCACCAAACTTTGAATTGTTCAAAGATGGCTATGAATATGGCAGAGGAGATAGTGCAAATGCAATCATAGTTAATATTGATAAGCGTCCACTTGACCTTTCAGGTATTCCTGCAATCTATAAGCCTTATGATACAAACAATAAACTCCCAGCCGAAGTTGGTGACTATGATATTTCATCATTCGTTAGACCAGGCGATGATGTAAAGATTGATGCGAATAAAGGTGGATTTGATAATGCTGAAATCGGCATTAATAAGCACATTACTTTAGTTCTTAGTGGTGCAGATGCAGTTAACTATACAGTACTCGATAATCTTACTGGTGTAATTGCTCCATACATTATTGATGTAACTGTTGAAACAGAAGTCGAACATTCTACTCTAGTAAATGACGGAAGATTTGTTAGCGACGGAGAAAGTGCATCAAGAATTGATAGTTTTAAAGTATCATATCCATTTGATGAAAGTGTAACTGCTTCATCTCTTATGAATAGTTTTGTAAGACCTACAAGAAAGAGCTATGACTTTAAAGGCTGGTATATTAGTGATGGCAATGGCGGATATACAGTACTTAATGCAAACAATATTGAAGATGTCCTTCATTCAATTGCTTTAAATCCAAGTGTTGAAGATGCTCTTACAATCTATGCTGGTTGGGAAATTCAAGTTTACACTTTGACTTTAAATTATAACAATGTTGAAAGCATTTCGGTTACTGCAAATCCACAATCAGCATTAACTGAAAATGAAGGAATGTATTTTGTAAGATACTTTACAGACCTTGAAGTTAACTTTGTAGCAGAAAGAGGTTATAAGATACTTGCACACACTAAACTTAGTGGTGAGGCTAGTGATGTTAACCTTGGTGATACAGGTAGAATTGTATCAACAGTTTCTATTAGAGGAATCGCTTCAAACTTTGCTCTTCATACTACTCTTGATGAAATTCAAATTACATTTGCTATTAATGCAAATATCCCTGACTTTACAGTAAGAACTGACGGTAATAATCTTCAACCAAGACTTTACTATTCACTCCTTGCTGATAAGACAGAAAGCAACCTTCCAGCACTTACTGTGACAGAAGGAACATACACACTTTCAAATTATACTTATTTTGATAGTGCAAGTGGCACTTATAAATTACTTGATGGTAAGTCATTAAAAGAAATTGTAGATACAGTTTACACATCTCTTGAAGGTGACAGTGTAATCACACTTAGAGCAAACTGGCTCGGAGAACTTTACACCGTTATGTTCAATGCTAATGGAGGAACAATTACCGGAACTAACAAAAGAGAGGTAAGATTCGGTTCAGAAATTACCACATTCCCAGTTGTAAAAAATCCAGGTAAATATCCAGTATGGCAGGATGTAAACGGAAAAGTTTATGAAGAGGGCAATAGACTTTCTTCTATAGGCATTAAGGATGATAATGGTTATACTCTCACTCTTTCTGCAAACTGGGAAAATGATACATTTGACCTTGTAGTTACATTTGATGAAGGAGTAATCGTAACTAATAGAGATGGAAATGCTCTTGTTAGTGGTGATGTTATTAGAATTACTTACAATGACCCAGCAATTAGACTTAATGTTGATGTAATTAAAGGTTATCAGTATAGTTATTCAAGCAGTAATGTAAATGGTGATTTTGTTGACCTTAATGGTGGACAATACAGTATCCAAAATCTTATTGCAAATAGTTCTATTTACTTTGCAAAAGAACCTGCAAACAATACTCTTTCTATTAGAAATACAAATATTGATAGTTTTGAAGTAAAAGTAAATGGTATTGTAGTTAATCCAACCCTTGTTCAAGGTGCTTATCAGATAATTGCTAAGACTGAGCAGGAAGTAGTAATTACCTATAAAGCAAAGAAAGGTTATGAATTTGAAGAAGGAAATACCTATGACTTCTTAACAGATGGTTTAGGAAGTGAAGGCGGAAATGTTACCGCAACCGTTTCAGAAGATAAAAAGACTCTTACTATTGTTTGGAACAACTTCGTTACAGGAGCTTCAATCAATGCTAGAGCAGTACCTTCAACTAACATTGTTGAATTTGGTGATGTAAGAGATATATTTGCTCAACTTTCATTTAACTCAACAAATATGAACTTATCAGGCGGAACATTCCCTATTAAGACAGGAACTCAACTTTCAATAGAAGGTTATATGGCATTCGGCTTTAAAGGTGGCAACCTTTCAACTGGCGACAAAAACTATGTTGTAGAGGGAAGTGTCAAGAATGAACATACAACTGGTGAAAAATATTATAGATTTACAGCTGTAGTTGACGGTTTTGATGAAGGATTTACAATTACATTCTCTGGCAGTCCAAGAACATTTAAATTTAATGTTAGTGTTGCTAGTGGAGAAGAAACTTACGGTGAAATTACTTGCGATACTTATCAAGAAGTAGATTATAAAAAGTCTATCATACTTGCTCAGCAAGAACTTGTAGATAACTACGAGTTTATCTGCTGGAAGATAGGTGACAGAATTATATCAACTGAAGGAAATACAACGGTTGTTATTGATGAAGATTTTGAAAGCGAACTTACCGCAGTAGGCGAAGAGGGAACTGTAGAAATTAAAGCTTATTACGCTCGTAAAGTAAGAGATATTACGCTTACCTCAACTGGAAAAGGTGGCTTTGTAGCATCTCAAACAAGCGAAAATGTAAGGATAGAAGTTAACGGTTTTGTTACTCAAAAATTCTACCTTGGAATTGACCTTGTAATAGACTTAGTTCCTAGCGAGGGATATGAACTTTCTTACATCTTAATTGATGGACAAAGAGTAACTGATGAGGATATGGAAAAATATGGTTATAATGGAAGCAGTTTTGCTATTCCTCTTGACCTTGAAAACCCTATCCAAACACTTGAAGTTATATTTAAACCTTGTGAAATCTATATTAATGTTCAAGCAGGAACAATAATCAACTTTATTCCAAATCTCGGTTCTGTTGCCGGTGGACATATTTATGTTACTGATGCAGAAGGTGAAAGACTTGGAAATGAGGTTTATCTTGAATATGAAGGCAATTTAGTTGTTGGCGGAAATTATAAATTTCTCTCTCATACTGATGAAACAATCTATCTTGAGATAAAACCAAAAACAGGATTTACTGCTTCACTTATTATTGATACTCCAGGAGTGACTGTTAGTAAATTTAAAAAGGCTGATGGTACAGAGATTACTATTGTAAATGGCGCTAAGGATAGTACAAAGATTACAGTACTATTCACAGCAAAAGAAAATTCAGTTAAGATTTTATTCGCAAATGAAGGTGAAGATATTAAGGCGGTTCACGGTGGTGTAATCGTAGTTGATACATCTTCAGCACTTGTTTCATCAAGCCCAACAAGAGGCGACAGTGTAAATGCATTTGTAGTCACTGGCGAAAGACTTGATGTTACAATTAACTCGCTCAGTTCTTACTATCTAGTTACTAATCCAGACGGAACGCTTAAATATGATATTATTTATGCTCCTAATGCTGAAGAAGAATTTAGAAATGTAAATATTGGCGAAGTTAAAACTCAACAACCTCTTATGTCAGGCTTTAACAACTCTTCTAGCATTTCGATTGGTCAAGTTAATGTAAGTGCGACTATCGTAATTTATGTTAAACCAATCGACTATACAATTAGATTTGTTGTAGATGACGGAGTTGCACCTGTAGTTATGTCACAGACTGTAAGATATGGTGAAGAATGGTCACTTGATAGTCTTACAGCAGAGCAAAAGGCATTAGTATTTGCTGAAAAACCTAACTACACATTTACTGGTTACTATACAGGAACAAACTCATATGGAACTCAATATATTGACAGATATCGTGAAATAACTCAAAGCTGGCAACATAGTGGATACTTCTATAATGGAACTGCTTGGGAAGAAGAGAAAAACTTTGATTCAGTTTCAAAATCGTTCACTCTTTACGCAGGTTGGACATTCAATAGTGCAAAAGTAAAGCTCGAAGTTTCTCCTGAAATTGCCATTGATGACAGTTATAATGTTCGTTCATTTATTGCAAATATTGAACAAATAAGTGCATTTGTTGGACAAGATGATGTTTGGCTTGCTACTGCAGCGGTTGATGAAATCTTAAGTTTTGCTGCTCCTGCAATATATGGTTACACATTTGCTAACTTTGCAGTAAAATTTAATGATGGTGAATATTCAAATAGAGGAACAACATTTGACCTAAAACTTGAAATGGGCGACTACTTTGTAAGGGCAGTGTATAATCCAAACTTTACAATAAATGTTGAGAATGTTAATAATGACGATGCGGATGGCGGAACAAGTTATGTAAAACAAGACAATAATCTCATTAATGGAAATTTTGATACTTCTAAACTTGTAACACTATTTGCTAAACCAGCAGACGGATATGCATTCCTATACTGGATTGACAATACAACTGGCAATAAGATATATGGCGAAGAAAATGGTGAGGGTGAATATGTTTATACATTTGCCGATTACATTTACAAACCACTCAATCTTACTGCAGTATTCAAAGGAAAGGAAATAGAGGTAAACTTCAATTCTACTGACCTTGGAAGTGCTCATATTATTAGAGGCGTGCTTGTAAATGGTGAAATTGTTGATTATACAAAACCATTTAATGCTTTTGTTGGTGATACTATTGTCGTAAGAGTATCTAAAGTTCGTGGTTACGGATTTGGTGATAGTCTATTTACAAGTGTCTATGACGAACAATCTGGTTATTATGTATTCAGTTATGTATTTAAAGTTGAAGATCTTGAAGTTAAAGAGGAAGGCTTAAGTTATAAGATAGGTCTTTCAATTCCAGTAACTATAGAAGATATTACAATGAACTTCAACATTAATATGTTTGACCCTGTTGATAACTCAGAAGTTTCTAAGTCAGGTGCATTTGAATGGATTAGCGAGGACGGTAATAGAACTAATATAGAAAATGGTGGTTCTAGAACAGTTAAGTATGGTAGCAGTTATGCTCTTGCTATTAGAGCACAATCTAACTACAGATATAAAAATGCATACCTTGTAAGCAGTGGAATTACATTTGATATTTCTGGATTTGTTGTTGATAATCAACTTCTAATAAATAAAGATTTCCTTGATAGATTCTTTGATTATGAAATAAACATCAATGTCTACTTTGAAAGACTACTTTGGATTGACGAGGATGTTATTGCTGAAACCTTTACAGGCCTTGGCACTGACGATGATCCTTATCTTATCACAAATGTAAATGAATTTGCTCTTCTTGCTTACCTTGTAAACAATGGAATGAGTAATAATGACGGAAAACTTTATTCAGAGTGTAGTTATCTTGTTACTGCTGATATAAACTTTGAAGGAAGATACTGGGTACCTGTTGGTACTGAAGAAAATCCATTCAAAGGAAAGATTGATCTTGGAAGTTACCACTATGATAATGTTGTACATTACACAAGTTATCCAGGCTCAAGATTTGGCGATTTATTCGGGTATATTGATGAAACTGCTCAAGTGACTCAAAACCAAAAGACATTTACAACTATGATTGTCTTGATTTGCGTTTCAATTTTACTTCTTATAATTCTAATTATTCTCTTTATCCTTTGGACAAGGAGAATAAAGAAGAAACTTGAAAAACTTAGCAGTCAATAACAAGCCCAATGCTTGACGAGCAACCAGATGTTGCACGGCTATCGTTAAAAATTATTTAAATTTTAAATTATTCTTTGTTTCGGCAACCAGATGTTGCACGGTAAACCTTAGGTTTAACCATTGTCATTGAATGTATTGCAAATTTAAATATTGCTACATTCTCTTAGGGTTGACTGCAATCAGCAAATTTGACAACTAAGTAAAAAAACTCCAACCAAAACGGTTGGAGTTTTTTTTGTCATTTACAATAAAATTTATCTAATCAATATATTTAACTTAATTGTGAATTATTGTCTGTATGTATTGATGCTTTATTTTCTTCTTCGATTAAATCACTTAAGAAAAGTGCATTTTCATCACTATTTTCTGCCCAAAGTTTATCAAATGTTGCAAGTTTTTCTCCTCCAAAATTTGTTTTAATAAAGTTTCGGACTACTTTTAATTGTTCAGGCTTTGCTTTTCTTAAGTAGTAGGTGAGTGCAAACTTTTCATTTTCTGAGGTTGGTATATCTGATTGAATATAATTTCCACTAACAATATCGTCAACAGAAAGGTGATTTTTTGAAGCAAAGTCAATGAGTGAAGTTGCAATGTCTGTTCCGACTTTATCTTCAATTAATTTAAATCTAAGAGTGTTGTTATTGTCATAAATGATATTACTTACTTGTTCCCAAGCACGAGGGTCAACGGCAAACTTTGGTGGATTTTCTGGGTCATAAGCAGAATAAAATACTCGTTCTCCATAGGTTGCAACAAACTCAGCAATAAGAGGGTGAATTTTTGGACGGTTTTTATTATTTAGTTCACTTCCCCATTCAAGCCAACTTGCAATATCAGGTTTTAATTGTATATGCGCATCAAAGCGTCTAAATAAAGGTTCAGGCATATTATAAGCCGCTTCGGATTCTTCTGGGTTGTTACCCGCTGCGATAACTACGCAGTTATCTGGAAGCTTTCCAATATTTCCGTCAATCGAGTGCTCAAGTACTATGTGATAAACAAGAGATTGCTCATTTGCGTGAACGTTAGTAAGTTCATCTATGAAAAGTATGTGGTTATGCTCCTTATCATTTTCGCATACTTCTTTTATTTTGGTGTACCAAGTTGGCTCAATCCATTTTGAAATGCCATCTTCAAATGCGGTCTTTCCAATTATTTCTTCAGGAAGTATTCCATTTCTAAGTTGAAGCATAACACATTGAGGGTCAAGGTCTTGAACTCTTCGTGTTTTACCTATACCGCTTGGCCCGTGTAACATAAAGGTCTTTCCAGTGTTAAGATAAAATTGCATTTGTTCTTGAATAGAGAGAGGAGTATTATCGATTTTTATATTATAACCCTTTTTTGTTGACGAAGAATTAGAAACAGTATTTTCTATTATTAATGTTTTGTCACCTCTAAAAGCCTCATCTAAAAAGTTATGATCCTTTAAATTAAATAAACGTAAATTATCAAAATCTATATCCCTTAAAATTTCATCAGGAATTTCATCGCGAGAATTATAGCCATTTAGATAAGCCCTTAAAAAAGAAATTTGATAATCATTTGAATGTTTTGGGTATGTTGTATCTTTTACAACAGCAAAAGGAATTCCTGAAATAATGCCATAATTTGACCTTAAAAGTATACCTTTATGGCTTCCATCGCCATCAGGATTTAACCAACTTGGAAGAGAGCTGTAATTTCTTATTCTCCAAGAAATAGGTTCTACATAAAACCAATATAAAAACTCATCTCCTTTTTGTGAATAAGTAGGATTTTGACCTACTAAAACATCCCTAGCGGAGGAAGCTCTGCAAGGAACATATAATTTTCCATTATACTCATATTCCTTATTAAAGATTGGGCGTTTTGTTTGTTTATCAAATTGTCCTATAAAACTTTTTCCTGTTTCTTTTAAGTTTCCTGTATTATAAAGAGAAGTGAGGAGCTCTGCTTTTTCGCTAACAACTATTGATTGTGGAAAAACTAGGTTTTCAAATTCAATTAAGGCGAAATCTTTGTCAAATTTTCTGATTTTATATTGACCTAAAGGTGAGTTTTTGACTTTCCTAGGATTTAGAGCATTTAGATTTATAAAAAGCATAGGACAAACAAGCGAATTATCGCTAACATCCATTTGCAAATTGGCACTTTTGAATTTTTGAGAATTACTGTCATTACTTGCTTGAGCAACTACAATAAAACTTGAGTTTTGCGAATCGCTATTACGCAAAGCGAAATCTCTATGATTTGGATTTATTTTAGCACCACTACAAGCATCAGAGTAATTTGTAGGCTTTGTAAATATTTGGTCATAACTTAGTTGTTCTAAATCAGACATATCTTCTATAGCAACGACATCGTTAGTTGCTTGTTGGTCGCCGTTTGGCAAGAATTGTTTTAAAAATATTTCGCTCATAATAAACTCCTAAAGATTAATTTTTGCCAATTTTATTTAGTTTATTTTCAAGTCTTTTTGTAGTACGTTTTTCCTGCCAAGTTTTCACTTTGTCACCAATCTTAAATACACTTATGATAGGATAAATAGTAAACATTATTACAAAAGATGCTACAATGTCCATACAATAGTGTTGTTTAGTAAATATTGTTGAAAGGCAGATAAGTATTGAGCAAATAACTGCAAATACTATAAAAATTTTATTCATCTTTCGTTCTTTATCTTTTCCGTTAGCAGTGACAGCACCAATAATAACAGAAAAAGCCATAAAACAATGTTGAGATGGGAAATTATTAATATTTGAAGCACCCCAGGTATAAACAAGAAATTTATCTGTAAAACTTTGAGGCTCAAAGTCAGGTCTTGTAACATAAGTTTCTGCACATAGATAGATAATTCCAGAAAGGGTGAAGGCAATGATGCAAGTTATTAGTAAATTATAAAAGGCAGTCTTATTTGTATATGCTAGATAAAAGAATAAAAATATACCAAGTGGGAATGTGAAAAAATATATATATACAAATTCGGATATAAGTGGAACTTTATCGTCAAGTGAAATTTTGTGGTATTGACTGCCTTGAATAAGTCCGTGATTATAAAGAAGCTGTACTCCCCAGTATGAGATAAGTACTATTGATATAAAAATTATAAATGGAATTATGGCATAACTTATTTTAGAATAAAAGTCCTTAATTTTTGATTTCATTTTTTACCTCGTAAGTTTGATAAGTATAATTAAAATTGTTATTATTCGTTTTCAATTTGCTTATCGGTGTTTTCTAATTGTTTGTTGTTAGTTTTTTGCGATTTTGGTTTATTGTTTTTAGAGTTTTCTTTTCTCTTTTTTCTTAAAGCGTCACGATGAGCCTTTTCTACTTTTATAATTGCATTTATATATTTATGATAATCTTCTATTTCACCCATAACTTTTTCTTCAACTTCAATCGGGTTGTCCTCAAAGATAAAATTATCACTATAAAATTCAGGTGCAATTTGTTGGCTTACTCGCTCGCTAAGTTTAACATTGTTTACCGCCTCGCTCCAATTTATCTCTCGCGTTTCGGGAGCTTTGTTTGAAACAAAATATAATCTATACTTAAAAGCAATTTCGGCAATAGACGTTTCAAGTAGTCTTAAAGGTTTTGCTATACCTTTAACTTTCCATAAGCCCTTGTCTTTAAAAAGGGTTGCATAATCAAATGCTCCCTTTGTTTCGGAAGTTATTTCTTCATCACGATAATCATCGCTAAGGAAATAAGGTTTTAAACTTTCATTGTCTTTAAGTTTGGTATAAGCAAAGTATCTCGCATCCAGTTCAGTAGGATTGCAATAGTATGAGAAACTGTCAAAGAGTTGTTCCGCCTTAAATTTTTTTATAATTTGCGCAGTATATTTTACTACAGGATGGAAATCTTTGCAGGCACTTACAAATTGTTCGTGATGACGAAGTTCGTGCAAAATTGTATCAAAGTATTCCTGCAAGAAATACATATTTTCGGTTTCTCTAAAGTGGTCAAATCCCTTTAACAAGAGATTGTTAATCTTGATTTCTGCGGTAAATCTAAAATATGTAGCAAAATGCTCTTTTCTAAAATTTGTCGATGTAAGTGTGACTGGAGCAATGCCTTTTTCATCACAATAAGTATCAAGTAATTTTCTTGTAAATTCGGTTAGTTGACGCTTAGTTGTGATGTATTTATAAAAGTCTTTATTAATAAATGACAGTAAGTCTTTAAATGTTAAATTTTCATCATTTAAAAAATCTTTTTTCATTTTTCGCTCCTTATATAATTGTAGCATAAAAGGCTTATTTTTTCAAGGTTTTATTTATAATAAAAGAGGTTTAAATTTACAGTAATTTTTAATTTAGTTAAAAAATACAAAAAATCTAGACGTTTTTCAGGTTAAAAATGCACTTTTTGAAAGATTTTAATATATAAATCAAATTTTTGTCAATATGGCAATATGATTGACGAGGAAAAAAGAGTATGATAAAATATACAAGAAAGGAGAAAATTTATGGAATTTTTTGAATTAAATGTACTTGGTCTTACAAGAGAACTCCCTATTCTGCCAACTCCAAGTGGTCTTATGATTGCAGGCTTTAACCCGGTTGGAGATATTCCACTTCTTATTGAAGCAGGAAAAGATCTTGCAAGACAAATAAGGGAAGGTGGAAACAAATGTGATGTTATCTTAACTACAGAACTTAAAGGACTTCCTATTGCACAAGAAGTTGCTAGAGAACTAGGGGTGGATTATGTTTGTCTTAGAAAAGAAAAAAAATGTTATATGGCAAACCCACGCCAAACAGAGGGAGAAAGTATAACATCTGGGAAAACAAATTATTTTATCTCGGAGATTGATGAAAATAAACTTGTTGGGAAGAATGTTGTTTTTGTGGACGATGTATTCTCAACAGGTTCAACCTTTAAATCAATAACAAAATATGCTGAAAGGGCAGGCTTTAAATTAACTTGTTCGGCTACCATTTTAAAAGAAGACAAAAAAGAAAATGTTGGAAAGATTAAATCTGGTTTTATTTTTAATGATATTCCTAATTATTTCTGTGGATTTTTGCCACTTCAGTAAAATATTATAAATAAGATAGAAGCAACTAAACAAAAATAAATTTATTAAAATTCCCATTTTTTATATAAAAATAAAGAAAAATGCGTTTAATTTTTAATTAAAAGAACGAATAAGTTTTTCGTTCTTTTTTACATTATAAATTGTTTTTATAATGTTCGTTAAATGTTTGACAAAATTGATAGGAGGGGGGTAAAATGAAAGTATAAATATATAATGTAATTCGAGCGGAGGTGACAAACTATATATTTCATAAACAAGCGAAAAAAGAAGCAAACTAATTTTAACTTATTATAATTTACAAAGGTTTGGTTATTTGTACGCGGTGTAATAAAAATAAGCAATAAATTTTATTATAATTGGGCAACATTTGGTTGCTTGCTAAGGCGATGCTTGTGGAATACTAAATATTTTAATTTGTAAATTAGTTTGCGTTGGTTGCCAAGCATAAGACTTGCGTCGAACTTCTGGTTCGAGGGAACTAAAAAATATAAATTTTGAAAATAAGTTTACGATTATAATAAACTAAGTTTGGGAGGTGATAGATGAAAATTATAAGAAAGGTATCAATAGTAATCTGTTTCCTCCTTTTTGCTATGTCAAGTTTACTACTTGGACTTAATAAACTTGATGTTATCAAACAAAATAATGGTGGTGCTATAACTAATACTGATACAACAAGTTATGCCAAAGTTGATGAAATCTGGGACGGAAATAAAATGAATAAAACTAACTTTGATAAACTTTTAGCAATAATTTCTGACAGTTCATTTATTTCTTCATCAAACCTGGAACCATTAAAAAATTTGCTATCGCAGAGAGCAATTAGTGCGTCTGATATACGTAATGCAAAGACTGGAAAAGCAGAGGGACAAGATGTTGTTGTAAGATTTGCAGGACTTGATTGGCAAGTAATGTATCTTTCTAATGATATAAATGATAATCCCACATTGACTTTATGGCTAAATGGAAGTTATCAAGATTCTTGGTCGGGCAGAAACGGTAAACTTGGCGAGTATTATCGATTTGTTAATGGAAGTCTATACTCTTCTTTCTCAGCGGGCTGGGCTAGTACAAATACATCCGTTGAATATCCTTCAAATATGTATGGAACAAGTTATGTGCGGGCTGTTACATTAAATAATGGTGGCGAATATTCAACTTCTTCAACTTCACTTTATACAGCAAATCAAAGTTCAACAAATCCTTTTGCCAAATTTACTATGAGTGGAGTGAGTGGTAGTGTGACTAAATATTTAACTACACCTAGTCAAATGAGTTGGCAGGCGACTTTACCCACATCAATAATTAATCAACTAGGTAATATTGGTGGCGGTAGGTATTCCAATGAGGTTTGGTCTGATACCGAAAGTAGCGCTAAGTTTACATCAAGGGCTAGCAACTATGCAGGTAAAACAGGAAATTCTGCTTGGAAAAACGATTATGTATGGTTGCCTAGCGGAATGGAAATAGGGTATTATAGTAATGATTGTTATGATTTAGGTTATTTTTATTATATGTTTGATGGATTATGGGGAACTTCTGGTGCTCAAAGAAAAGATTCTATTGATAGTTCAGGATTAAGTTATATGGCAAGGTCTGGTAATAATAAAGGGAATGCTACAAAAACACTTGCTCATCGTTCGCGCGGTATCTTGTGTGGTAATAAAGATGTTAGAGATTATTTACCAATCCGTCCTGCTATTCATTTAAATTTAAATATGACAGAAGATATATTGTATAATTTTTTATTTGATTATAATGGTGGTGAAGAAGGTCTAGGTGAACAAAATGGTGTAAAAAAGGGAGACATTTTTACTTTTCCTCAAACGACCAAGGCGGGCTATACATTAATTGGCTGGGAACATAATGGAACAATTTATAAAGCAACAAACGGAAAATTAGAATTGGTAGTTCCAAATTTGGGAAATGCAAATTCGGCAAAAGTATTTACCGCAGTTTGGGAAGCAAATAAATATAAAGTCGTACTTGACAATCAAGACGCCTCTTCATCAGGGTCGACTAGTGTAGATATAGTATATAGTACAATTCCACCTGACATAACTCCGCCGGAAAAAACAGGATTTGACTTTAAAGGCTACTTTACTCAGACAAATGGAAGAGGAGTGCAGTATTACAATGATAATGGAGAAGGCATTTCCGCTTGGCAAGAAACAAATGTGTTTACTCTTTATGCAAAATGGATTGCAACTAAATATCATATTATCTATGACGCTAATGGCGGACAGGGTGAAATGGCAAATACCGAGTTTTATTACTTGAATTCTGTACAATTGCCATCTTGCACTTTCACTCATACAAGTAAACTATTTATTGGCTGGAAAGATCAAGAAGGTAATACATATAAAAATAATTACACAATTCCTGCAAAGAGATACACAGAAAATATAACTTTAACAGCACAATGGCAAACAACTTGGGCTGACTATGCTTCAGAGGAACTTAAAGAGGGTTGCGGAACTCAAACAGATCCATATTTAATTAAAACTGCTGAAGATTTAGCATTTTTATCGCTAAAAGTCCAAGAAGAAAATATAAAAGACGAAGAACATAAATATATTGATGCTTTTTATAAGCAAACTGCACACATTGATTTATCCTCGCATTACTGGTTGTCAATAGGCGGAAATACTATGGAAGTAAATCTTGCCGAAGAAAGTCAAAAGGCATTCAGAGGAGTATACGACGGACAAAAGTATTCAATTTCAGGTATAAATTTTTATTCACAAACAAGTGCAAGTGGAGTACAATTATTTAGTAATGTAGGATTATTTGGCTATACAATAGGTGCTGAAATAAGGAATATTAATCTTTCAGCAGGTGATGTTGTTGGAAATTCTCATATTGGAGGACTTGTTGGATATGCTTATACTGGGCTTATAGAAAATTGCATTAGTTATGCAAATGTCAATGGTAATCAATGTTGCGGAATGATAGGTGAAAGTTTTGATATTACATTAAAACAGTGTTTCAATCACGGTAACATAACTGGAAAAAGAGGGGTCGGGGGACTTGTCGGTAGAATTCTCGGAAACACTTCTTCGTCAATAATAAATTGTATAGCACAATGCAATGTCAAAGGTTCATCATCAATTCACACGGCAGGTTTAGTTGGATATGTTGCTACTAATGCTGATATATCTAATAGTGCTTTTATTGGTACAGTGTCAAATGGTTATATTTTAACAGCCGCTACTAATAATGCTTCAATAGTTGATTGTTATGCCGATGGTAGTAGTAATTTAGGTTTAAGTGCAAACACAAGCGCTGTAAAAAGCACGATTTACATAACAGGAGAAAATAAGTATTATTATCAAGGAGAAAATAACTTTGCAAACTGGACAATGTATAATGGTAAACCTTTGCCAGCAGGTCTTACTTGGATAGGCGGAATAATACTTTGCAATGAAGAGTTTTCGCTGGATGGTTTTACTAAAATAGAATAAAAAATGGGCAAATTTTGCCCATTTTTTAAAGTTTTTTAAATAACATTTTTTTAAATTTATCTTATATTATCGTAAGAATTTGAAAAATTTAATGAAAAAACATTGAAAAATTGCAATTTTTTGCAAAATTTTCAATAATTCCATTTAAAACTACTAAAGCGCCTCTACAGTTATAGTAATCATAACAGAAACAACTGCGTGAAGTTTTACATTTACTCTATAACTTCCAACAGTGCGAATTGGGTCTTTAAGTTCAATCTTTCTCTTGTCAACATTAAAGCCACGAGCAGACAAAGCATCAGCAATTTCTTTTGAGGTGATAGAGCCAAAAGTCTTACCATTTTCACCGCATTTAATTTTTACAATAATATTTTGACCTTTTAGTTTTTCGCCAAGAGTAACTGCTTCTTGTCTTTCCATTTCTTTATGATAGTCATTTGCTTCTTTGCGGTTTTTATTTTCGCTTATTGCACTATTATCAGCACGCTTTGCTTTTCCTGTTTTAATTAAAAAGTTGTTTGCGTATCCGTCTGCAACTTCTTTTATTTCACCTTTTTTTCCAGTTCCTCGTACATCTGTAAGCAACAATACTTTCATAGTTAACTCCTTATTTATATTGTATATTGTATAAGAATTAACTTCTTTTGTCAAACGAATGACTATAAATGATTAAATCTTGTTTTTTATGGATATAATCAAATAAAAGTGAGGGAATATGGATATTAGAGGTAGAAAAGGTCTATGTAAATATAACGATAGGTTTACCTGTAAGGCCAATAAAGTACTAGTAGATGGTGAGGTAGTTTGTTCTACTTATGAAAGAGATATGGAAAAAGAAGAGGTTCAAGATGTAACTAAAAATTTATTTACACAAGAGCCTCAATATGCTCCTCAACGAGATAGCAAAACTTTAGAAATTAAATGCAGGGCAAATTGTCTTTTTAATCATAATGGAATATGTGTTTCAAATGGTATAACTCTAAATTCTATTAAGGAAAAGCCATATTGTGTATCTTATTTGAAAAAGTGAAAAGGAACCTGACGGTTATTCAAATAAAATACTTCAGAAGAGATGTAAATAATTTACCTTAATGTCGAAATATGAATTGACATTTAGTTTACTTTTGGTTAAAATGTTTCTATGATAGATAATGAAAGAAACGACCTGGCGGATGAACTTGATTATCTTGCTAAAGGCGAAAATGAAGCAGAACTTCAAAAAGAACCAGATAAGGCTCCACCACCTCCACCAAAGCCTTATAATGTTTTTGGTACAGATTTAACTGTTACTAAGGCAGAGTATATTACTTATCAGAAGTATCGTATGAAGATAATGAAGATGAAGTATAAACTTGTTGGTCACGTTGATGAAAATGGTCAATATGTCATTCCTGATCTTATAAGACGAGATCTTATCAATATGGAAAAGGAAATTGAGGACCAAAATGAAACATACTATAAAGCAATAGCTCTTTATATGAAAAAGCATTTCTATTATAGTATTAGGCTTTCTTCTGCTGGCGGAACTGCTAAAGCATCTCTTTACCTTTCAGAATTTGTAGACGATTTCTTAGGACACGAATTCATTGTAACACACATTGCCGATTTTGAAGATGTAGATGATGATGAGTTTAGAATAAAACTTCGTAAAGCTTTCCACCTTGTTGATGTTGCAACAAAGGTTGATGACTTTGCTGTTCCAGAACTTGCTGTTATTATGCAAGATGCATTTGATTTTGAACTTATTGCAGGCAATCTCTATGATATGGCATCGCAAATTTATCTTATGAAGATGCTTAAAGAACTTGAAGAGGGAGGCGACCTTTGTAAAGAGGTTCTTGCCAAATATAGGGAACTTCTCAATGGTAAAAATATAGAGATTGACGAAAAATTTAGATATACAAGTTATAAAGCACTTCTTGACCGTATCATTGATGAATATGGTGGCTTTGAGGGTATCGGTCTTGACCCAGTGAAAGTATCGGCTATTGTAAGAGAAATGAATAAAACTCTTTATCAAGTAGACCAAGCCTCAATGAGAGGTCCACTTGAAATGCAAAATAAAGCTATTGATCCAACAAAAAAGGCTACAGAAAAGAAAGCTGGTAAAAAACCACCACAAAAGAAACCAGAACAAAAGAAAGATGATAAGAAAAAAGATGTTAAGAAGAAGGATGATAAAAAGAAGGAAGAAGAGAAAAAGTCATCTTCATCAAGTGGAACGATAAAAGTTGCTAAAACAGTAGGTGATAGTCTTAGTCAAGATCTTATAGATTTCTTAAAAGGCTTAGAGAAGTATGCTGTAGGAGCCGTAAATTTTGCTAGGGAGGCAATTCATCCCGAAATTCCAAATGAAAAACTAAATGAACCTTTGTATGATCTAGACATTGATGTTAATAATGGAAAACCTATCGAAAAAGGTGGTACAGATTTTGATAAATTATTAGAAGAAACACCAGAGATACCTACAGAAGCAAAAGATCGTGAGGCTGGAGTTAAAAAAGCAACAGATAAGACAGCCGCTACAACAAATGCGGACGAAAAAAGAAATGAAAATGAAGCGAATAACATATTTGAACCAGAAAATGTAGGTTCATAAAAAGCATTCTATTTTAGAATGCTTTTTGTTAAAAAAAGAAAAACTCTAGAAATTTCTAGAGTTTTTTATTATAAATTATTTTCAGAATCATCTTCAAGATAGTTGGTTGTTGCTTTTGGATTTAAATAACTTGCTTTAAATCTTTCATTTGACTTTAAAGATTTTAACTGAGCGTGCATTGCTTCATCACCAGCAATTTCTTCTTCAATTGTATACTTGTCTTCAAGATAGTAATTGCCATTTCTATCTGTTTGAACAAATGTATCTATAAGTTTAGAAAAGTCAAGTCCAAAAGGAGCAGTCATATCATCTCTTTGGCAAATTAATGCAGCATCAAGTGAACTTTTGTTTTTAAAGGCAGGATCATAACCATTAGTATGTTTGAAGTTAAGCCATTGGTCATCAACTTCGGCTTGTGTTCCGCAAGACATTGGTTCAAGTATGTTTTGATATAAGAATGATTTTTTGAATTTTGCAACACTGGCAGGATCATTTAAAGAAGCAACTAAATATTTAAGTTTTGCTCCAAGATTATTAGTGTTAAATCCTGTTTGAGTGTCACTTCTTTGAAGTTCACCAGCTAAAAGAGCAGAGCGAAAAGGTCCGCCGATTTTTGGATTGTTATCTTCAACTGATTTATAAATATTTGTAAGTGCTCTATAAACATAATAATTGTTTTTCTTCATATTAGCAAGTTTTTCACCAGTTAAACCTGCATTATCTTTAATATAATATTTATTTTTTTCTCTCATAATACACCTCATATAAAGATTTTTACACAATAATAATATCATAATTTTATACTTTTGTAAATACCTAAAGTCAAAATTTGTAGAAATTTTAAGATTTTATTTGTTATTTTTTGAAGAAATAGGCGTTTGCTTGATAGTTTTTATGCTTTTCCTTTTAAAATAATGATAAAGATTATTCTATTATATATATTTTATAAACTCTTTTGCTGCTCTAGAAATTAAATTTGGATTGAAATAATAGCCGAAGTTTACGCTTGGAAGAGGGTAATCTTTATATACAATTTTAAGTCGCCCTTCTTTGACATAATGTTCAATTAGGTAGTAAGGAACAAGAGTTGTACCGATTCCATTAAGGGCAAGTTCAAGAGCAAAGTTATAACCTGAAACCGAGATATAAGGTTTATTTTCAAGGTGATAATCTTCAATAAATTTGTCAAAAAGAGATTGAGCATATGATCCTTTAGTAAGTGTAATAAATCTATCATTTGTGCAGTTTGGGCTTGTCACAAAAGCATATGGTTGACAGGTAATCGGCATAAAATAAAGATCGTCATATTTTCCATTGTATTGCGTGATTACAAGGTCGATGGAACCATTTTTGAGTTGTTCCACAAGTTTTGTTTGGACATATTCCGTCTGTATTAGTTTTATATTAGAATATTTATTTAAAAACTTTTTATATGGTTCGACAAGCACTCTTCTTGCTATATGCGATCCACAACCAATAACAATTTCACCCTTAATCAACCCATTTTCTTCTTCTACTATATTATTAATTTGTGCAAGATATGAAAATGCATTCTGTAATTGTTTATAAATCTTTTCGCCTGCTTTTGTAAGAGTTACGCCTTTCTTACTTCTTATAAAAAGGGTTGTTTCAAGTTCTTCCTCAAGATTTTTGATTGTCATTGAAACTGCGGGTTGAGATATAAATAAAATCTCACTCGCTTTTGTAATATTCCCTATTTTAGCAACTTGATAAAATATCCTAAATCTATCTAAATTTGCAGTTATATCCATAAACCCTCCTTATGATAAACATTAGAATAATATATTTTACTTATAACACATTTAATGTTATAATGCAAGTATAAGGAGGGGGTTATGACAGAAAAATATTTTGAAGCAATTAGATTTGCAACTGAAAAACATAAAAATCAAATTAGAAAAATTGCACCATTTCCATATATGGTACATATTTATGAGGTGGTACAAATTTTAAGAGAAAATGGGGCAGATGAAGAAACCCTTATTGGAGCAATTCTTCACGATACCGTTGAGGATACAGGAACATCTCTTGACGAGATTAGGGAGCGTTTTGGTGACAATATTGCAACTCTTGTTGATTATGTTACAGAAAATAAAAAAATGCCTTATGTAGAGCGTAAACACGAACACGCACAAAGACTCGCGAGAGGACCAGTAAAAGCAAAGATGATAAAATGTGCTGACAGTCTTTCTAATTTAAGGGCAATTTATTTAGATGAAAAATATATGGGTGAAGAAATGTGGAATGCTTTTAATTCTTCAAAAGAAAACATTCAAACTCATTATTATGATTCTATTAAAGCCTTTGAAGAGGTGAAGGATACCAAAATGTATAAAGAACTTGTAAAATATTTTAAGTTAACTTTCGTTAATAGAAAAAATGATAAAGACAAAGAAAGCGATAGGGAAACGGACAATAATTTAGAAGATTAATCACATAATAATATCTTTTGAAAATATAAAAAACATAAATATATCATTTTGGGTGCAGTACGCACCTTTTTTATTGTAAAAAAGCAGAAAAATCTTTATAAAATGGATATAAAAACCTATTTACAAATAATATTATATAAAAAAAAGAGGGCAACCCTCTTATTCTCTTTCATTTTCTTCTTCTAAACTTTCTATAATAGGTAGTAAATCTCTGAAGTCGTCGCTTTGCTGAATGCATCGAGACCATTTAACAGTGTTCGAAAAATCTGCACCGTCTGGATTTATACAAATTGTTCTGCAACCAGTTTTGTAAACCCATTCGTCATTGTCACCATTGCCTATGAAACAAAGTTCTTTAGGTGAGATGTCTAGTTTTTTAATGAGTTCACTTGCAAAAACAGATTTGCCTTCATAGTCATATTTTGTCGCATTAATGCGTGAAATTACTCCTTTTTTATCAAAAACGAAGTGATTTGCAATGATTTTATCAAAATATTTGACATTTTCTCCTAGTACAAGTTCAATTCCCTCAATTATACTTCCGCTTACTATGTACAACCCAATACCTTTTTCTTTTAATTCTTTTACGGTTTCGCCAAAGCCTTTAATAAGTTTTGTTTCGCTTGCGGCGGTTTTAATATCATTATATTGTAGTCTTTTATCTCTGAATATATCACAAGTTATATCACACCATTCTTGATAGTTGTATTTTCCTGCTTTATATTCTTCATATAATTTATGGTAAACATCACTAAGTCCTAATTTTGCCCAAACCCAACTCCATATATTTTTACTTTTATAAGTAATAGTTCCATCAAAATCAAATATAATTGCTTTCATTTTTTCTCCTTGTAAAATTTAACTAACATCATTTTAGCATAAAAAGGGTGTCAATTCAATAGTTGAATTTATAACATTTCTATTTAATATAAAAGAAAAAATAGTTTTTTTT
>CARXKP010000004.1:0-14472 GCA_949096025.1 uncultured Eubacteriales bacterium | reverse complement strand
TTAAAAAATATTGAAATTTATTATAAAATATGATAGAATAATTGTAGAGGTATAATATGGCTAAGAAAAGTATAAAAAATTCGATTAAAACGACAACACGTAAATTTGACAGTCAAAATGGAGTTGATACAGAGGATAAATTTTTTATTTTAAGTACTAATGAACTTAGAAATATGCCTGCCACTTTACTCCAAGTTTCAGCAACTGACTATGCAATCGCAAATCAAGCAGTTTCTGTATCTTCGATTTCAAGCAGAAATGGAAAAGGCTCTACAGTTTACTGGACAGATACTTTTTATAATACGAAAGACTCAAGTGGAAAAATAATTAGAAAGGTTACCGCTGTTGATGCTCTTGGTGGATTTAGAGCTAGCGATCAAAATGAAACAAGACCTGCTTTAGCGCCTGCATTTAAAATTGATATTGCTGACCTTTTGTCATCTAATGCAAAAATTGATAATGACGGAATTACTGCAACAATAGTTTTTCCTGATATGCAGTATCCTCAGAAAAAGGTTAGTGAAGAACTTGCTAAAGAATTAGAAATATGGTATCAAACATCTCAGCCACAATCTTCAACATATTATTTAGGTTCAAGAAGCAACAATAGAATTTGGCGAAGTGATGAAAAAGACTATGAGTACATTTATAAAGGAAAAAGATATGTTCGTGTTTTAGCCGAAAGTATAGGCACAGTGGAAATGAACAAGTTTTCTGATGGTAGTGAATGTAAAAGTGGAGAAATTTATTGGTTTGAAGTATCTCCTATTAAATGGATTGTTGCAAACTGGGCTACTTGTGCATTAAATGCTTTAGCAAAAAATACAAAAAATTTTACAAATGATATTATTTTAAGATCTGAAGAGGCAATTATTGGTGGTATCCCATTCCATACACAATCAAATAACAATGATCAACTTGGAAATTTTTGGCAAAATTCCTATATTAGAGCTTTCTTAACAGGAATTAATATTAGAGAAGCACTTCGTAATGATAATGGGAATAAATCACTTAGTGCAAGTCAAAATTATGACTTTTCTAATGGGGCTCAAAATGCTTTCAGTAATATTGTGTTTAAAGAAGCAGTTCAAGTTGAAGACGAAAAGGATAAAGAATCAAATCCTTTTGGTTTGAAAGTTACACAAACATCAAAGAATAAGGAACAACAACTTGCGTTTTATGTAGAGAATGGTTTTTCTGTTATGCTTCACGGTAGAAGTGGTATCGGTAAAACCCGTCGTGTTCAAGAAATAGACCTTGATTATGTAATGGTAAGACTTAGAAATGGAATTTTACCAGAGGAAATTATTGGCAAAACTGCATATAATGATCAAACTGGTCAATCTTCTTGGATTCAACCAACTTGGTATAAACAACTTTGGGATATATGTAAAGCCGAACCTGAACGCAATCACGTTTTACTTATTGATGAACTTACTAATGTAAGAGAATATGAGCAATCACTTGTTTACGATATAGTTCTTGAACGTTCTATCAATGGTAAAGAAGGTAAACTTCCTGATAACTGCGTTATTGTTGCAACAGGAAATAATCCTCAAGAAAGTTCAGCCGCATATAATATGCCTGAACCATTGTTTAGAAGATTCCACGCACATCTTTATTATAAACCAGATGTTAAGAGTTGGCTTGAATGGGGGGGGGAGCCTCATAAAAAATACCCAAATAGACCAAAAGTTCATCCAGCAGTTCTTTCATTTATTGCAAGTAAAGGCGTAAGTGCTTTGTTTAGCAATTATGATAATGAAAATCCTCCTGAATGGGCGGTAGACCCTCGTTCTTGGGAACAAGTTTCAGATATTCTTTATGCAAGTGGCGGAGAGGTAGATTTTGCACTTATTAAAAATAAGATTGGCGAAAGCCTTGCAACTGATTTCTTGTCTTTTGTTACAAATCAACAAATAACTATAGATAGTATAATCGCAGGAACGTATAATAGATCAAAACTTCCAAGAACTGCAAATGAAAAATATGCAATGACTATTTCTTTAAGATGGGCTAATGAAAATCAGGTTACAGAGGTAAGAAAATTCATTAAACAAAATCTAGGTGAAGAGAATTTAAAAATATTTGACTCAATTTGGATTGAAAATAACGATGAAAGGGCAATTTTAATTGCAGAACTTTCAAACGAAGAATTATCAGAACTTGAATAATAAAATAAAAAAATCCAGTATTACAACTGGATTTTTTGTTGCAAATTTTTAAACTAAAGATGTTAAATTTATTTTAAATTATGAATTTGCATATTGTCATCAACTTTGATTTTTAAGGCATTAGGTTCTTTAGATAATCCAGGCATAAGATTTATCTTTCCTGTTTTTACAATAATAAAACCGCTTCCATTTTTTATTTCTACTCCACTGATGTGGAAGGTAAAATTTGAAGGCCTGCCTATAAGTTTTGGATTGTCGGAGAGTGAATACTGGGTTTTCGCTACAACGATTGGCTTGCCACTAGCAAGAGAACCTAGATTTTTGATATCCTCTTTTGCTTTATCTGAATACTCGATTGAGCAAGCACCATACACTTTGCTAGCGAGTTTATATATCTTATCTTCAAGACTATCTTCATTTTCATAAGGATAGGTAGGGGTTGGACAATCCTTCTCACATTCTTCGAGAACTATTTCCGCAAGTGAAATTGTGCCTTTTCCGCCTTCGGCAAATTGCCTGCAAGGACAGCATTTTACATTTATTTCTTCACATAACTTTGCTACAAGATTAATCTCTTCATTACTATCGCCCTCAAATATATTTAAAGCAACGATAACTCTTTGATTATAAACATTTTTAAAGTTCTCTATGTGTTTTTTAAGATTTTCAAAACCTTCAGTTATGTCAGAAATAGGAGAATGAAGTTTTAATGCCTTAATTGTTGCCACAAGAATAACAACAGAAGGGTAAAGCCCATTTTGTCTACAAACAATATCCATAAACTTTTCACCGCCAAGGTCACCTCCAAAACCGCATTCAGTTATGCAGTAGTCACCAAGAGAAAGGGCTGTTTGCGTAGCAATAACGCTACTGCATCCGTGTGCAATATTTGCAAATGGTCCTCCGTGAACAATACAAGGATTGCCTTCTTTAGTTTGTACAAGGTTAGGCTTTATGGCATTAACAAGAAGTGATGCCATAGAGTCTATAATTCCAAGTTCCTTTGCGTAAATTGGATTTCCGTCTTTATTTAATGCGATAATAATATTTCCAAGACGAACTTTTAAATCCTTAAAGTCTTTTGATAGGCATAAAAGTGCCATAATCTCGCTTGCTGCGGTAATAACAAATTTTTCTTTGCGAGGGGACTGATTATTAAGTTTTTCAAGTGAAATTTCAACTTCACGCAAGGCTCTATCATTCATATCAATACATCTATTAAAAAAGATGTGACTTGTATCTATGTTAAGTGGGTTGCCTTGAAAAACCGAATTATCAATACAAGCACAAATAAGATTATTTGCACTAGTTATTGCGTGCATATCTCCGGTAAAGTGAAGGTTAATTTCATTACTAGGACAAATTTCAGCCTCTCCTCCGCCAGTAGCCCCGCCTTTCATTCCAAAAACAGGGCCAAGAGAAGGTTCTCTTAATGATAACACTGCTTTCTTTCCAAGCAAATTAAGTCCATCACAAAGCCCTATTGAAACAGTGGTTTTTCCCTCTCCTGAAGTTGTTGGGGTCATTGCACTGACTAAAATAAGTTTACCTTTTTTGTCAGAATTTATCCCTTCAATTTTAGCCATATATTTGCCATAAAACTCAATATCATCCTCAGTAAGATTAAGTTTTTTTGCAACTGAAATGATTTTTTTCATTTTAAACCCCCTATGTTGTCAGCAATAAAAGTATATTATTTTTCACTTTTTAAGTCAATCAGTTTCATAAAAAACTCATTTCATAGGCAAAAATTGTAAAAATTATAGTTAAAAATCATAAAATTTAAAAAAATATTGAAAAACTTGACAAATTTTGCAAAATTTGTATTATTATATTCTTATGGAAAAATGTTTGTTTATTTATAACCCAGAATCAGGAAAGGGAAAGATAAAAAGTAAAGAGGATTTTATTGTTTCGAGATTGAGCAAAAAATATGATGTAGAAGTTGTGCACTCCCAATATGCTGGAAACATCAGTAAGGTATTACTTGAACGAGGTGAAGAATTTGCTCTTATAGTTGGTGCAGGTGGGGATGGAACTCTAAATGAAATAGTTGATTGTATTATGAGACTAGACAAAAAACCTCTTCTTGGATATATTCCTTCAGGTACTGTAAACGATGTTGCTCATTCACTTTACATTCCAAGGAATGCTAAAAAAGCAGTTGACTGTATCTTGAATGGACAGCCATATTCTCACGATATTATGAAGATAAATGATAGGTACGGCATATATGTTTGTGCTGCCGGTCTTTTTACAGGTGCAAGTTATCTTACAGACCAAAAAATAAAAAAGAAAATGGGTAAAATTGCCTATGCTTTTAATGGTGCAAAAAGTATTTTTTCTACAAAATCAATCAAACTTAAAATTAAATATGAGGGCGGAGAGATTGAAGGGAGATATGCAATTATACTTATTAATAATTCTCGTTATACAGCAGGGATGCCTCTTAATAAAAAGGTAAATCTCTGCGATGGGCTTGTTGATGTTATGCTTATTGAAAGTAAGAAAGAAAAGGTTAATCTTATCACTGTAATCAAGACAATATTTATGTTTTTAAGAGGTATTGACAGATATATTAATAAAAAGCACGTTCATCATCTTCAACTTCCAGCTTTCCGTGTTGAAACTAATGGTGATACCATCATTAATCTTGATGGGGAAAAGGTCAGTTCAGGAAGCTTTGATGTTGAAGTCATACAGGGCGGAATTGAAATAATTGTTCCTAAAATAAACAAATTAAAAAAACAGATAAAAAACATTGATTAACTAAAACTTATTGTTATTTTTAACGATTTATGGCAATAACTATTTTATGGAAAAGATAGTATTACCACTCGGCAATGGAATAGGTATCTATGAAAAAGGCAGGCTTTGCGTAAGTATCATTGATACAAATGGAAATAAAAAGGTAGGCGGGAAGATGATAAAAGGGATAAAAAAGTTTTTTACCCTTCCTTTTATTAGAGGCTTTACCTTTTTTGTTTTAGGTATCTATCTTTATATTCAGAGTTTTGTTTTAATGGAAGAACTTGAAGACCGACCGGATAGCGAAAAAAACAAAAGTTTTAAGGTGGCTAAAAATATAACAATCGCCTCTGTTTATATCGTGCTTATAGCAATGATAATTGCCTCCTTTTTGTTTGGGTTTTTAATGCTTGCCATTCTTCCTTCTTTTCTTTTTAATAAAGCCTTTCCAGACAGTTCATCTTATTACTTTAGAAGTTTTATAATAGCATTATTTAGGTTTTCATTATTGTATGTTATTTTTATAGCACTTAGATTTTTACCATTTATGAGTGGGCTATATTCCTTTAATGGGGCTGGCAATATCTATCTAAGTGGAAAAGAAGATGCGATAAGACCACGCACTTATCCATTAAATTATTTAAATTTTCTATTAAACATTTTTTTATTTTCAACTTTTGTGATATCATTAATTTCGGTTAATGTTTATTGGCTTGCCAATTTTGCAATAAATCTTATTATTTTTCTTGCAATAGTTCCGCTTATTTTTGAGGCTCTTTTATTTGCAAGTAAAACTAAGGCTGTGTGGATAAAGGATATTGCTATAGTGACTAATTGGCTGGTAAGTATTCGACCAAATACGACGCAAAAAGAGGTTCTATCTGTGGCACAAAAAGAACTTGAAAATTACAATGATTTTGAAAAAATCGAAAATGGTAGGGTTGCCCTATCTAGTGTTTATGCTGAAATGGAAACAAAATTAAAAGTTTCAGAGCGATATGAGCCAAGTGACTGTGACTGGATAATAGGTACTGTTCTTGATAAGAATAGGGCAGAGATTAAACTTGAGCGAAGTGTTAGTTTAAAAGAATATCGTGAAATAATTAGAGCCTGCGAGAGAAGGGCTAAGGGAGAACCTCTTTCCAATATTTTCGGTTTTGTCGAATTTTATGGATTAAGATTTGATGTAAATAAAAAGGTTTTATCTCCTAGAATGGACACAGAGATTTTAGTTAGTGAAGCACTGAAAAAGATAAACGAAAATGATGCAGAAACAGTTCTTGATTTATGTACAGGATCTGGAGCAATTGCTATTGCCCTTGCTAAGTACTCTTCTTGTAAGGTTACTGCAAGTGATGTGTCTAAACAGGCTTTAACAGTTGCAGAAACAAATGCAAAGAAAAATGATGTAAAAATTGATTTCTGTCAATCTGATTTGTTTAAAAGTTTGAAAAAGGGCAGAAAGTATGATATAATAGTTTCAAATCCGCCATATATAAAAAGTGGCGATATTGAAAAACTTGATGTTGAAGTTAAAAAGTATGACCCTAGACTTGCTCTTGATGGTGGTGAAGATGGATATGATTTTTATCGTAAAATTACCGAGCAGGCAAAAGATAAGTTAAAACAAAAGGGTTGGCTTATGTTAGAGGTTGGACAGGGACAAAGTGACTATGTCTGTGAACTTTTGCAAAATGCAGGCTATGACAATGTTCAATCAGTCAAGGATTACAATAAGATAGAAAGGGTGGTTTATGGTAGACTTAGCAAATGAACTTTTAGAAAAAACAGGAAAAACAAAAGAACGTTTTGAGAAATTGACAGAACTTGTCAGCGACCCAGATGTTATAGCGGATAATAGAGAATGGAAAAAACTTGTAAAAGAGCGTTCATCTATTGAAGAAATTGTTCAGGCTCACGACAAGTTAGAGAAACTTGTAAAGGACTTTGAAGAAAGCAAGACTTGTTATGAAAGTGAAACTGATAATGAACTTAGAGATATGTTTTATGAAGATATGGCATCATTAAAGGGAAAAATCGAAAAGGAAGTGGAAGATATTAAAATTCTTCTTCTTCCAAAAGATGCTAATGATGATAGTAATGTTATTGTGGAAATAAGACAGGCCGCTGGCGGAGAAGAGTCAGCATTATTTTGCAACGAACTTTATAGAATGTATTGTATGTATGCTGAAAAGCAACGCTGGAAGGTTGAGGTTATGGATTTAAACGAAACTGAACTTGGCGGAATAAAAGAAATTACCTTTATGGTTAAGGGTAAAGGTGCTTATAGCCGTTTTAAATATGAAAGCGGTGTACATAGAGTTCAGAGAGTTCCTGAAACAGAAAGTTCAGGGCGCATTCATACATCAACATCCACGGTTGCTGTTCTTCCAGAAATTGAAGAAGTTGAATTTGAAATTGAAGATAAAGACTTAAAGATTGATACTTACCGCTCTTCTGGAGCAGGCGGTCAGCACGTAAATAAAACAGAGAGTGCAATTCGTATAACCCATCTTCCAACAGGAATTGTTGTTGCTTGCCAAGATGAGCGTTCTCAAATAAAAAATAAAGATAGAGCAATGAGTATACTTCGCTCAAAGTTATATGATTTTTATCAAGGCCAGATAGAAAGTGAGTATAAAGAAAATAGAAAAAGTCAGGTGGGTACTGGTGACAGGTCTGAAAGGGTAAGAACTTATAATTATCCTCAAGGACGTGTAACAGACCATAGAGTTAATGTAACATCATATAGTTTAACAAATGTTTTAAATGGCGATATTGATATGTTCATCGAGGCGTTAACTTTAAAAGATAGGGCAGAAAAGCTTGCAAATGCTTAAAAAATACGCAAAAAACGCATAAAAATCACAATTTTTACTTAATTTGTATAAAAATATCTTGTAAATCGGAATTTTACAAGATATTTTTTTTGATGTAAAATCAAGCAAAAACCTTAAAATAATAACTTTGTTGACAAAAGACGAGAAATGTGATACAATATACTATGCTCATATAAGAGGAGGCAAAAATGAACGAATCTATAATTAATTCAATTAATGGAGCAAAAAAAATTGCAATTTTTTCACATATAAATCCTGATGCAGATGCACTTTGTAGTTCATTTGCACTAAAGAATATTATCAACAATAATTTTGATTATAAATCGGTCGACGTCTTTATTGATGGCGAGATTGGAGCGCTATATGCACCAATTCTTAGAAATGAGGTGGTCAACCCAGAACCATATAGTTCTTATGACCTTGCGTTTGTTCTTGATTGTCCAAATACTGCAAGAACTGGTAAATATGAAGAAATTTTGAATAATATTCCTAATATTATCAATATTGACCACCACGACACTAATGAAAGATTTGGTACAATTAACATAGTTTCTGCAAAAGCATCAAGTACTTGTGAAGTGCTTTATATCATTGCAAAAGCAAGCAATTTTGAATTTAACAATATGATAGCAAAAGAATTATATCAAGGAATTATTACTGATACAAATTGCTTTACATCACGAACTATTACTAAAAGAACTCATCAAGTAGCAAGCGAACTTTTAACTTTTAAGTTTGATTCGGATGCTATTAAAGAATACTATTTTAAGAATAATTCCGTTGGTAAAATGAAATTGTTATCAAAAGCTCTTCAATCACTTAAATTTTATAAGGGTGAAAGATTTACCACTATGAGAATACCAAACGAACTTTTTAGTAAATTTGATGCAAGTTTTGAAGATACTTTAGGTATTATTGATAACGGAATTAATATTTCTGGTACAGAAGTTAGTGCTATTCTTATTGAAAGAGAACCGAACAAGATTTATGCTAGTCTTAGAAGCAAGGGAAGAGTTGATGTTGGAGAAATCGCTAAAGAGGTTGGCTCTAGGTTAGGAGGCAGTGGTGGTGGCAGTGCTAATATTGCGGCATTCCAAGCAGAGGGAGTGTTAAAAGAAGTTGAGTCTGCTCTTGCTGAAAGTGTATCACCAAAACTAGAAGATATTGAAAATGATGACGAGATAATATTTTAAAAAAGAAAGAGAAAATCTCTTTCTTTTTTTGTAAATTTTAATTTTTTAATATAAATGAATTTAAGCCACATCATTAAAGTAAGGCAGAACTTCCTGCATAACATTTGAAAGAGTCTGACTATCTTTTTCATTTAAGATATTTCCATATTTAGCCTTAATACATTCAAAATAATCTTTTACGCTCATTTCTTCAATGGATTCACGATAATTTATGTCAAACAAAAATGCAATAAAACAAAACAGCCTGTCCAGTTTGGTTCGCATATCTTTAGTTACAACCGAACTATGATTTCTTATACTGGTCATTATGCTAGGTGTATAACCATCTTGATTTAAATGAACACTTAAATCGCCTTGTGAAATCATATTAAATAAATCCATTTTATCGCCATCTCTAGATAGTTTACAATAGGAAAGTATTTCATCAAAAGAATGAGTGTTAGTTTTATCCTTTTCAATTTCTTCTTTTAAATAATTTTCATCAATAGCAAACTTATTATGAAATTTAATTGAAAGTTTTATTAAAAGATAATCTTCTTTCTTTATATCAAAAGCCTTTATTCCTCCTTCTTCAAAGAGAAGCCTTGCCCCTTCATCGGCGTGGTCAAAAGTTGAATAATCATCAAAAGAAGCAAATTTCTTCCATTGAGGAAATCTTGCATAATCGTGAAGAAGACCAATATCATAACTTAGTTTTTCATCAAGACCTAACTTTTTCCCGATTTTATGGCATACCTCTGCAACACGATACGTATGATAATATTTGCGTTTGATACCACTTGCCTGCATATCAAAGTTTGATTTAACATAATTATCAAAAATTTTAGAATTAGCATTGTATTGTTTTTCATTAAAGTTTTCCATAATTTTCTCCATAGTAATTTCTTTATAATTATAGTCGCATTTAACAAATTTTTCAACAAAAATTGCCCATAGTTGATAAATTTTTCAACAAAAATAAAAATACCTACAAGAGGTATTTTGGGTGAAATAATAAAATAATTTAAAAAGTTGTGCTACATTTTGTATTATTTATTAATTTTTTTTATTTTTCAGTCAATTTTTCAGTAAAATTTAGTTTTTTATCAAGTAATGTTTGAAATAGAGTTTGTCGGTTTCCGACCTAAAAGGAACTGCATTTATCCAGCCAAGCTTTGAAATTTCAATAGTAGATGCACACATAGATCTTCTGACGCACTCTACTTTTGTTTTGCCTTCAGCGTAATATACGACAAAGTTTCCAATAAAGGTATCCCCAGCACCATTTGTTTCAACAACTTCATCTGGCGGAACAGAATCTTCAAAACAACTCTTTCCATTCTCATCACAGAACCAAACACCATCACTACTTGTGATAAGCATATTAGGCAAAAGTTTAAGCATTTTTAAAGGGTCTTCCATTTTTGTAGTCATTTTTGATTCTATGAAATTGCAGGCTATGAATTTGACTTTACGTAAAGTTTGCAAGTCATTCTCATCATTTACATCAAATCTATCATAGGAGTTTGTTAGAGCAACAGGAATGTTGTTTTCATAACAAAAATCTATCATTGCAATCAAAAAGTCTTTAGGTTGTTTGGATACAAGAATGACGCAATCAGATTTTAAAATATATTCTTGATATTCTTTTACTGTTTCAGGGAAGTAGCGTTGAGGAAGGGTGGAAGGAAATCGTTTCAAAGTATACTCAGTTTCATTTCCCGAAAGATAAAGATGATTCAGTTCTGTAGCTGCTCCTTTAATCGTTTTTATAAATTGGGTGTCAATTCCAGTACTTTTTAAACTATCAAGACAAATTTTGCCGACTTCATCATCACCAACAAAACTAACAAGCATTGAATACGCTCCAGCCCTTCCCGCAGCGACTGCTTGATGACTGTTTTTCTTGCCTTCCTCCGCATAAACTAGTTTTTCAGTTCCGTCCTTGTCTATTTTAAATATTCTATCTAGTCCACAAGAGCCAAAAGTTAATATAAATGGTTTTTTCATATTTGTTACCTCGATTTAATAAAATTAAATTTTAAATTTACTTGATTTGTCAATTTTTAATTTTTTAACATAAAACATTGCTCCGCATTTGCAAGGGTTTCCACAATCTGGGCAAACATAGTCAGGGTATAGAGATCCATAGTAATTGTTAATAGTATAAAGATACTCAAAGCCAAAGTTTTCAACAAGTTTTTTACTATTTGCCTTATTGTCAAGGGTTATTACTTCGCAAGTTATTGTTTGACACTCTCTTGAAATTGCCTCATTTATAATTAGTTTTAAAAAACTTGTTCCTATACCACATTTTTGATACTTTGGTGATATGACAATGTAATTAATGTGGAAACTATCGCCAATTTGATTGCAAAAAGTTACACCTTCAACTTTTTCATTTGCAAGGGCAAGTCTTACAAAAGATTTATCGTTACGCGATTTTGATATATCTTCATCATCACATTCACCCCAAGTTTCTTGCACAAGACTATTTACTTCATCATTGTATTTTTCATCAAAATCTACTATTTTAAATTCCATTTTATCCTCACTTTATACATACCATAACATTAATATTTTTATTTAGTCCTTCTTTAAATTTTTCTTCATCCTCTTTAGTTCCAACTATAGAACCATAGTGTACAGGGATAACAGTTTTTGGACTAAGTTTGTTTGTTAGGGCGGAAGCCTCTTGAGGATTCATTGTATAAGTGCCTCCTATAGGAACAAAAAGTATATCTACCTTTTGTGACAAAAGTTCTTCAGTTATATCACTATCGCCAACAACTACTAAATTTTGATTTTCAATATTTAGGTTATATCCTACCCAGTTATTTGATTTAGGGTGAAAAGGTTTATTTAAGTTGTAAGAAGGAAAGGTGGAGAACTCTATTTCATCTACTTTATATTGATTATTAGGTTTTATTTCAACTATTTTATTTTTAAAATACTTTTCACAGGTTTTGCAAACATCAGAAGTGGCAATGATAATTGTCTGATCACTAATAATCTTCTCTATATCTTCAATAGAAAAGTGGTCATAATGAGAATGAGTTATAAAAATATATTTTGCTTTTGTAAAACTCCCAACAAGATTATATGGGTCAAAATATATTTCATCGTTAATAATTATACTGCTATGTGTTGGAACTTTAAAGTTCATATAAACTCCTTATTTTTCATCTTTAATTTTTTTAATTATTTTTGTAGTAGAGGTGAGTTCAGTTCTCTTTCTACCTACAAGAGAAGTTTTAAATAATTTTGATGCAAGTTCTCTTGCAGGCTGTAATTCTTCATTTTCCTCATAGTAAAGTAAATCAGGTTTTAATTCTTCAAATATACTAGAAAATAGTTGCCACCATAAAAAGGTGCTTTTATTATTTTTAATTATATCGGGAACGTTAACGTCTTCTTTTCTTGCGATAAGCACATAATCCACACATTTTAGTCCATTTATAATTTCACTTCGCCAGACTTCATTTACATAAGGTCTGTTATATCCTTTTAATTTTACAACTTCATCTTCTTTTATCGCAACTATCAAAATATCACCGAGTTTTTTGGCATCTTGAAGATATCTTAAATGTTCATAATGAAACAAATCAAAACTACCAAGAGATAAAACAATTTTTTTATCTTTATATTTTTCTCTTATTGTTGGTAAATAATTTTTATCAATAAGCATTTTACTCCTTTATATTTGTAAATATTTTTTTATGAAAGGCTATAGTTCATTAATCCAGTTCAAGCAATCTCTTTTTTCGTGCATTTGTTTAACCGTAAGACTTCTATCATCTATGCCATTTATTTGACAATACTTATTCTTAAATTCTTCTGGCTTTGATAAAAGTGCACGCATATCTTTAAGGAACTGAATATATATTTTATCTTCATAAAACATATTTTCAGGATTTTCCTCAGAGTACTTTTTTCTTAGTCTATTTAAGGTGTAGTCAAGGTAATTTTCTATATTTTCGTTAGGCATACGCTCAAGTGCTACATAAAAACTTCGTATAAATACTATTTCAATAGTAGTATTTCTATCAGCAGAGGAAATAAGTTTGCCATATTCGCTACGTGGCAAATCTTCCTTAGAAGAACGGTGATCTTCAATCGCTTCTTTGATTATAAGACGCTCTTTGTCAGAAAAGAACTTTTTAAATTCATCGTTACTAAAAAAGTTTACAGCCGCAATAAGATGATGTTTTTCGTGGTCTATATACTTTCCTAAATCGTGACAACTAGCAATAGTAAAAATCATATTTTTATCAAGACCTAGTTTGAAAGTTTCATTTAATGCAAAACTTCGTCTAATAACTTCTTTTATATGTAAAATTCCGTGTCCTTTATCATTTTTTTCGTATAAAGGAAATATTTCGTTTTCTATATAGTTTTGTAATTTATTGTCAACCTCATTAGTATAGTATTCATATTCATTTATATTTAAAGTTTTTAAAATTAATATTTTTGAGTCTTCAAAGGACATATTGTTAAAATAGTTTTTTTGCAATTCAAGCAATTTTTCATCAAGTGATAAATTACTTTTTTCTAATTCATTAAAATTGTTTAAAATTTGACTTTTAATAACTTTTTCCATATTTTCCCCCTTATTTAAAAATCTTTTCCGATTAGATTCTCGTCTATTTTTGGATTAATATATCTAGATTTTTTATTTTTGTTTAAATACACAATAGCCTTTTTAGGGCAACGGTGATAACAACCAAGACAGGCAACACATTTGTCTGAAAAGCGAATTTTACCATCTTGCATAGAAATGTTATTTACTGGACAAATCTCTATACACTTTTTGCATTTAATACATTTTTCATTTGCTGAAAACCGTTCACCGATTATATGCCAATTTGCTTTATTTTTAAGATACTTTTTTTCTCTAGTCTTGCATTTTTTAGGAAGAGGTAAGTCCTTGCTTTTAATTCTTGAGATTATTTTATCTATTCGCTTGTCTGCTTTTTTAAGAGTACTATTTAAATAAAATTTTGGGACTGAAAAATTTAAAGTATAATTTTCAGGCATTTTCATTGTGTAGATTGCTTTGATGTTAAGACCTGCCTCCTTTGCATATTTCAAAAGAAGGTAGTCAGCACCGCCAATCATTCCACCATAATTTTGAATAACTATAATTTCTTTTGATGAGTCTAATTTTTCAAATAATTCACAAATAAAAGTTGGAGCACCATAGGAGTAAATAGGGGTGACTATAAAGATTTTATCATATTCACTTCCATTGCCAAGGTAATTTGGAATATATTTGACTTCGCCTCCAAATTCTTTTTGAACTTTTTGTGCAATAAACAAACTATTTCCTGTCGAACTAAAATATAAAATTCCAGTCATTTCCTCTCCTTAATCTAAAATTATTTTATCAAAATTGTATTTCAACGTCAATTAAATTAAAAAAAGCAAAACCTAATTTAATTTTATTAAAAGTTAAAATTATCGTAAAAAGATTTGAAAAATAACTTTTAATTTTATATAATATATTTTTTCGCTTTTTACTAATAAAATGAAAAGTCG
>CARXKP010000003.1 GCA_949096025.1 uncultured Eubacteriales bacterium | reverse complement strand
ATTCCATCATAATTAAAATTGTGACAGGTCTTATTTTCTATAAGAATGCCATCTAATAAAAATATAAGAATTTTATCTTCTTTTTTAATTACTCTATAAAGAGGAGATTGATTGTTTAAGTCTATTTCAAAAAATGAATTTTTCTTATTATTTGGATAGATTAATATTGGGCTGTCGTCACTTTCAAGAATTAGATGCTCATTAATATCCAGGTTTTCTTTTTCTTTGCCAGCAAGAACAGTACAGGGAAAAGAGGTGTAAATTATCATTTTCATATAATAGAATATGAGTCCGTTATATCATAAATTCACAAATATTTATTTTTATGGTATAAAAAATTTTATGTTGTCTATAATCTTTTCGAGGTGACATTATGAAAGGAATTTGGGATAATAGTGAAGTAAAAGAATTGTTTGATGTAGTTGAAGATTATAAAACTAAAAACAAATCGCTTAAATTAGCCTTTGCTATTCACGCACAAAAATATGGAAGAAAGCCAAATAGTGTAAGAAATTATTATTATCACGAGGTAGATAATTTAAAGTCGGATGATAAAAGACTATCTTCTCTCGGAATAAATTTGCAACTTCACGAAAAAACAAATGTGGTTTATTTTTCTCCAGAAGAGGAAGAGGAACTCTTAAATGATATTGATGAAATGGTAAAAAAGGGAGTTTCTGTCAGAAAGGCTTGTCTTACTTTGTCAGGCGGTGACATTAATCAAATGTTAAGATTTCAAAATAAATATCGCAATTATTTGGCAAAAAATAAAAAAGAATATGAAACAAATTTGCAAACTGAAGAAAAAGTAATGCCGAGCAATGTTGTAACTTTTAAAAAAATGAGTAAAACATTGACGGATAGTGAAGTTCAGTCACTATTTATGGGACTTGTAAGGCTTGTAAAACGCACAGCACTTGAGGAGAGTGAATATCTGTATCGAGAAAAACTTGAATCTGCAAACAATAGTTTAAGGCAGATGATTTCAAAACTTGACGGAAAAGAGCGTGAGTTTGAAAAATTAAAAGAAGAATTGAATGTGGTGAAAAACGAAAATTCAAGACTTTTAAACCTTAATTTCCAACTTCGTTGCGATAAGGCAAAGGAATTAAAAGATAAGATAATGCAAACTAGCGAAAAAGGAAAATAAAATTATGGATAACTTATATTTTTTTATAGTTTCTCTTTTATATCTCATAAAAGGTAAAAAATAATATGAAAAAACAAAAGGATTTAAAAACCCTTTTGTTTTTTTATTAAATATGATAAAATAAATTTGTGAAAATTAATCTTTATCAAAATGTTACTTGGCAGGATGCCGTAAAAGATATGTTTTGCGCTATTGATAATGGCGATATTTTTTACGATCATATTGTTTTAGTTCCAGATAGATACTCTCTTTTATGTGAAAGACTGCTTCTTGAAACATTGCCAAGTAGGGCATTATTTAATGTTAGGGTTGAAAATTTGACTAGTTTTTCTATGGAACTTCTTGAAAAATTAGGTATAAAATCTGCCGAGATATTATCTAGCGGAGAGACCTTGCTTCTTACTCAAAAAGCGATTGATAATGTTAAGGATAATCTTTCTATCTTTAAAAAAAATAAGATTGCATTTGCTTATGAAATCAACAAACTGATTTCACAATTAAAAAGTTCTGGCGTGGCACCTGAGGATTTAAACGAAAATGCTGGTGGAAGTGCTGGAGCAAAGTATCACGATTTAAAACTTATTTATAGTGAATATCAAAAATTGTTAAATGGCAGGCTTGATGCGAATGAAAGGTTGTCATTATTAAATAAAGAGTTTAAAGAGAACCTTTTACTTGAAAACACTAAACTATATTTTGCTGGTTTTGATGCTTTTACGAAAGAAGCATATGGGCTTATTAGTCATCTCATTTCCTCTTCAAGAGAGGTTAATTTTACCATTGCTAAAAGTTTAGATAGTGGAAATGATTATATTTATGATAAAGATATAGAGAATAATATAAAGCATCTTGCTGAAGATTTATCTATCAGTATCAGCGTTTTTAATGGCAAAAGACAAATGTCTGATCCAAAGAGTGGTATTGTAAGAGGGTTGTATAGTTATGGCAAGGTAAGAAAGGAAAATAATGGTTTTTACAATCTTTATTCTGCATTTAATTTATCAGAAGAAGTTGAAGCGGTTGCAAAACTTATACGATATAAGGTGTTTAACGGACTTAAATTCAAAGATATTCAAATTGCTATTAGCAATGTAGACAAATACGAAACCCAAATAGAAAATATATTTGAAAGATATAATATACCTTATTATATAGATAGTTCTAGATCTGCCGATAATACTTTGCTAGGAAGATTTGTTTTGGAATTTTTGGAAGGTGTAAGTTATGGTTTCAGCGGAGATAGACTTTTAAATATACTTTCAAATAGCCTAATAGGTGATAATAGTGAACTTATTGAAAGATGTGAGCGGTTTAACATTGATAATAAATATAAATACAAAAGATTTGTTGAAAAGGATTTCCCTTTTGCCGATTTTGCTGTCCAAATAGAAAAATGTAAAACAGGAAGAGAATATGGCGAGAAAGTTTTAGAACTTATTGGAAGAGTGCTTGCTTCATTTGATGAAGTTATGCGAAGACTTGAGGATATGTCTGAAATCAAGGAAAAGAATATAAACCTGCAAGTTGTTGATATTTTAAAAGAAACGATAGAACTTATCAATAAGTATGATGAGGGTGAAATTGAAATTGACGAGTATATTAGAAAATTAAAATTACTTTTGTCTTTTAAAGAGGTTTCAACAGTTCCAAGTTATGTTGATGGTGTAATGATAGGCGATGCAACTTCAAGTTTCTTTACTGAAACTAATACGTTGATAATAATGGGTGGCCAGGCTCTGCCTCAAACCAGTCAGGACAATGGTATTTTAAGCGATGATGACCTTGGTGCAAATTTAAAAGAGATTGACCCTACAATTAGAATGATAAATAGAAGAAATAGATTTAAAGTTTTTACGCTTTTAACTATGGCGACAAATCAACTTACTATATTTTATCAATTACTTGGAGATGAGGGAAAAAAGAATAGTTTGCCTTCCTTCATTACTTGTCTTAATGATATCTTTGGGCAGATGGAACTGCGATGCGGAAATATCTTTTTTAATAGAAAGGCTAAGGATAAAGAATTATTACTTTTATCCTTAGATTATAAGAAATTTAAGAAAACAGACGATAAAATTGAGAAAAATATCAAAAATAACTTTAAAAATCGTAAATTATTAAATTTTATGCCAGATAAATTGATGTTTAAAGAAGATTTGGTAAGCGTGTCGCAACTTGAAAAATTCTATAGTTGTCCATTTGCTCATTTTGCAAGTTACGGTCTTAGATTAAAAGAACAAGAAATTGAAGAGTTTGACCAAAGGGATATAGGAAACGTTTGCCATAGTGGTGCTGAACTATTTATAAAATCGCTCCAAAAACAAAATTATGATTTAAAAACTGATATAGACGATTTTATAGAAAAGAATTTTGATTATATTTTAGATAGGGAAAATTTAAAGGAAAAACTAGAAGTTTTAGATGAAAAAGATGCTTTTACAAGATACCTTAAGAGACAGATAAAATCAAATCTTCAAAATATTGTAAGAGAATTAAGTAAATCATCTTTTAAACCTAAATATATTGAAAAAAGTTTTAAACCTTTTGTGCTTAATGTAAAAGATGAAAATTATATTATAAATGGCAGAGCAGATAGAATAGACGAATGCGGAAACTACTTTAGAATTATTGATTACAAAACTGGCAAAACTGGTACCATTTTAAAAGAATTATATTATGGAGAAAAATTGCAACTATTTTTATATCAAAAAATTGCAGAATTACAATTAAACAAAAAGTCTGCTGGAGGCTATTATTTCAATGCAAAACTTGAGTATTCTTCAAATGAAGATGATAAAGTTATATTAAAAGGTATTGCTCCAAATGATGACGAAGTTCTATCGCTTATTGATGAAGATTTTAAGGCAAGCGGAACTAGTAATATTTTATCGCTTTATAAAAATAAGGATGGTGAAAATAAGGGGAGTTCAATTTGCGAGTATAAATTAGACCAATTAGAGGAATACTCTGTCGATATTGCAAGAAAGGGAATAGAGAAAATAAAAAGAGGGTTTATAAGACCTATGCCACATTCTAATAGTTGCAAGTATTGTAAACTTAGTAGTTTATGCGGTTATGAAAAATCAGAAGGTGTAAGAAAAAACAACTCTAGCAATGTAAAATTTTAGTAAAAGTAAATAAAAATGTTGAAATTTTGCTAAAAACTCAGACTTTTAATAAATTAACTAATTATTTAAAACTTTTAAGTTAGGGAAAAGAAATATGGCAGAAGATAAAAAGAAGAATTCGCCAACGGCGGAACAACAAAAAATTTTGGATAGCAAGGCTAAGAACCTTGTTATTTCTGCGTCTGCCGGAAGTGGGAAAACTTTTATTTTAATTGAAAAAATAAAAAATCTTATCTGTGAAAATAAAGTTAAAGTTGAAAAGTTGTTGGTGCTTACCTTTACTAAGGTTGCAGCGGAAGAAATTAAGTCACGACTTACGAATGCTATTTTATCGCAAAAACCAACCAAAGAGTTAATAGAAAGTCTAGATGTTCTGCCTTTGAGTGATATTTCAACTATTGACTCTTTTTGTGAAAAAATAATTAAAAGAAATATTAATAAATTAAATATTAGTGAAAATTTTACGATTTTGGATGAAAAAACCGCGTTAAAACTTAAAAAAATAGCATTTTTAAATACATATCAACACTTTTCTCAAAATGAGAAAGAAAAGTTTGATGAAATTTATTTTGCTTTTAAAAAGAATAAAGATGCTGTAGAAGATTGTGTTATGGCATTACAAGATAAGTTTTCTTCTTTAAGTGAAGGAGATGAGCTTTTGCAAACATTTGAAAAAGATGCGGGAAAATTGAATGATTTAGCCCAAGAAAGTCTTATTAGTTATTTTAAGCAGTGTTTTGATATATCCAAAACAATACTGGAAAGTGTTGATGACGGCATTTTAACTCAATCTGAGAAAGATGCTTTTGCTCTTTTGAATGAAATTGTTAAGTTGGATTTGCGGGGAAATATTTTTTTAGTCTGTCAAAATATAAACAATATTGCATTACCAAGTTTAAAAGGTAGACATAAAGAAGAGGTTCGATATTCATTTTCAAATGCCAAGTATTATATTAAAAAGGCTTTTGATATAGCCGCCAAATACAGATATATTCCTAATAATGCAAAAGATAAAGCCGATAGCGGAATGCTTGTTAAATCAATAATTGCTTTTTATAGGCACTTCATAAATTATTATAATGATTTAAAATTAAAGCGTTCTGCCTTAGACTTTGCCGATATAGAAAGTTATGCTAAAAAACTTTTACAAGATGATGAGGTGAAAAAAGCTTTACAAGAGAGATACGATTATATTTTTATAGATGAATATCAAGATACAAATAGATTACAGGAAAGTATTCTAAAGCCAATTAGTGAGGGTGGCTACTTTACTGCTGTTGGAGATATTAAACAGGGAATCTATGGTTTTAGAAATGCCAATATGGAAATTATGCTTTCTGATATTAAAAACTTTTCTAAAAACTTGGATGGAGAGGCGCTTTACCTCAATGGTAATTTTAGAACAGAAAAAGGGATTCTTTCTTTTGTAAATATAATATTTGAAAAAATTATGACTACTGAAAGCGTTGGAATTGATTATAAGGATAATTCAATGCTTTTAGGTTTACAAGAATTTATCCGTGATGAATTACCTCCAGTAACAGTAGATGTGATTGTACAAGAGAATAAAAAGGCTTTAGATAATGAAGAAAATGAGTGTGAGCAGGAGCCAAGAGAAGTTTATGACATTACAAAAGACAAACTTTTAGGTGATGATTCTCAAGAAGCAGAAGTTTGTACTATTATTGAAAGAATTGAAGAAGTGCTGGATAGAGAGATTTATGATGCTAAATTAAAGAAGTTTAGACGAGTTCAGCAAAACGATATTGCTTTATTATTTAGAGGAAGAAGTCCTTTGATGAATGAGGTTGTAAGAAGGCTTAGAAATTTAGGCTTATCTGTTGAAGCTGATTTAAAGCAGTCGCTTATTGAGGACTGTAATATTGCGGTAATTTGTGCTTTACTTAAATTAACTCTTAACAAAAAAGATGATATTTCTCTTGCATCGGTAATGGCTTCAATATTTGGCGGATTTTCTATTGATGAACTTGCTGAACTCCGATTTAATAATAGAGAAAGTAAATTTTATGATATTGTTTTAAATGGTGATGATGAGAAATTAGTAAAGTTTAATGAAGAGATTGATAAATTTAAATTTGATATTCAAATATTTGGAGTGGTGAAATCACTTTGTAGACTTTTTAACCGAGTAGATTATTATAGTTATTTGGACGAATTTAACAATGCTCGAGAAAAGATAGCGAATATAAATTCATTGTATAAACTCATTAAAAGTGCCGACCTTGACTATAATGTGCCAGGAATTATCTCAATGCTAGAAGGCTCAACGGAAATTAGAGGCGGTGAGGGGGGAAGCAATGCGATAAATGTTGTAACCATTCACGCAACAAAGGGGCTAGAGTACCCGATAGTTATATTATGTGATGCTGGCGAAGGTTTAAAAAAAGTTTATAATAAAAATTATACTTTCTCTACCAAATTCGGTATTGGCACTACTTTAAATGATTTTGAAAGTATGACACGCATTCCTTCTCCTATATTTCTTGCAAGTCGGTTAGAAATGGAAAAAAGGGAATTTATTGATGAGATAATGATTTTTTATGTTGCTTTAACAAGGGCTCAAAATCATCTATATATAATAGGAAGCGGAAAGGAAAAGGATTTTTCATTTGATATATTAGACGAGCAAAATAGTTATCTTAAATTTATTTTCTTTGCTTTTGGTGAAAATTTTACTAAACAATTATTTAATCAAGGACAGATAAAGACAGAAAACTTTTTGTTTAAAATAAAAAATGCTGAGAGTAAAGAAATAAAAGAGCGCTATCAGGAAGATATTATTTATAATAATGATGAAAATCTTAGTGATGACTTGCAAAAGTATGTAGATTTTGTTTACCCTGGGGAAGATGAGTGCAAGTTAAGTTATAAAAATTCTGTAACCGGCATTATGAAGATTAACGAAAAAGAAAGGGAACTTTTACCAGAAGAGAAGGAAATTTTTACACCAAAGGTGGTTTCTCGTGAACTTGCCATTTTGACTGGAAACGCATATCACGAAGCCTTAAAAATTTTAGATTTTAATGTAGTTAATAGTCGTGACGATCTAGAAATTAGTAAAGAGTCTTTAAAAGAAAAAATGACTGAGGGATATTTTGACTTGCTTGATTTTGATTTATTATATAAAAACATTTCAGTCATAAAAGACAAAACTAAAGATATGAAGTTAATTAAAGAAAGAGAGTTTATAATGCTTTCATCGCCACAAGAGATGGGTTATATGTCAAAAAGCAAGCAGGATAGTAATGCAAAAGATAGAAAAGATAATAGTTTGATTATTCAAGGTATTGTTGACCTATTTGCTCTTGGCGAAAAAATTGTATTAATTGATTATAAATATACATCTTGTCAAAATGATGAAATTTTAAAGGAAAGATATTCTCGCCAAATAGAGTTGTATAGCCTTGCTCTTTCTAAGGCTTTTGGTGGCAAGGAAATAGATAAATATCTTCTTTCGCTTAAGGAAGGCCATTTAATTAAGTTAAATTAACTAAAAAATTACTGGTAAAATAAACTAAAAAAATATTTTAAAAAAGTAAAAAAAAGTCTTATTTTATTAGTAATTTTTTTTAATATATGATATACTAAATCAAAAGGGGAAGATTATGTTAGAAACTTTATTAACTATGGACAAATCTCTTAAAACTTTCTTTAACCAACTTACTGAAGCTGTTGGTTTTGGTGGTTATTTTGGTATAATCATTGCAGTTGAAGTTTTATTTGTGTTGATTTTTGGTATTAAATCTTACTTATCATATGAAGCTCGTCTTAAAAGACGCCTTGATAAGTGTAATGACTGGATTTTCAAAAACAAAAAAATAGATACAAACAATATTAAAAGTTTTAATGAAATTGTGAAAAAAGGGCCAAAGCGTTTTGCATACTATTGGCAACAATTTATTCTTAATCGTGATGGCGGACCTACTGCTTATATGACTGAAGAAAATATTATTGAAAAACCTCTTCGCACAAGTAGTTGGCAAAGTAATGTTAAATCTTTAAGTATTTTGACAACCGTTTGGGCTGTTATATCCTTTCTTTTAGGACTTGCTTCCCAAGCAAATCAATCAATTTCTTTCCAAGCATTTGCTGTATCGCTTGTATTCCCAGCAACTGTAATGATTATTGGTGTTGCTTCAATCATTGCAATAAAGGGTATTAGAGTTTTAAATCTTGATAACATTTATCACTTATACCATATCTTTGCACGATTTGTTACAAATGCGTGTGATGCTCTCCCTCCATATATTGATTTCAACCTTTTATTTACCCCAAAGGAAATTGAAAATGGAAATGCTCAAATTCGTGAATATTATGAAATGATGGCAAGAAAAGCAAAGGAAGAATTTGAAGAAGCACAAAAGAGCGAGGGTGGTACGCTTGATTATAATTTTAAGGATGTTGGCGTTGATGGTGCATTACTACTTGAAAGAGCAATGAAAGAAAGTGAAGCATATATTGCGACAAAGAGTTCTACACTTTCTCAAATTGCACAAATTGATGCTCAAAAAGAAGCACTTAGAAAGAATTATGAAGAAGTGCAAATGGACTTACAAAGAAAGTTGCAAGCTTCTAAAGAAAATATCGAAAAACTTGTTGAACAACAAACTACTACAACAAATAGATTTGAAATCGGTCGTTTAAGAGAAAGACAGGATAAGGAAGTTAAGAGACAAGAACAACTTCAATCAGATTATAATCACGAAGAAGCTAAGTTCCAAAATTCTAAGGCTGAACTTGATAAAGAAATTGAAAAACTTAGTCTTGTTATGGTTGAAAGTCTTGACCACGCAGAAAAGGGTATGAATGCAGAATATCAATCTTTTGTAAAGAAAGTTATGAAGTCTGCTTATGCTGTTGCGGATAATAAGGTTAAAGCAGAAAAGAAAGCTCTTGAAGATGATAGAGATTTCATTGAACAAGAACTTATCAATGTTCAAACTCAAATTAAACGTTTGCTTGACGAAAATGTTACTTTAAGATCAAGGCTTGATGAAGCAAATGCTACTATTGCCGAGGCTCAAGCGAAGGCTGATGCGGAGGCTGCAGCTAAGGCGGAAGAAGAAAAGCCAAAAGGCGAATATGATGAGCAAGGAAACTTTGTTTATGAAGATGGCTCATATCACGATACTCAAGGTTTATTCCACGATATTAATGGAAACATCTATGACTTAAATGGTTCACTTATTAAAGAAAAAGACCAAAGAGAAGAAAGTGAAATTAAAGAAGAGGATCTTTTAAGAGAACAGGCAAAACGATTTGGTGATATATTTGACGAAGGCAAAAAAGAAGACGAAATAGCAGAACAAGACCTTAAAGAGGTTGAAAAAATGCTAAATCACGAAGTGGAAACTCTTAGTGAAGAAGTTGAGGCTCAGCCTAAGGAAGAAAATGCTGAAGCTGTAGTTGAAAATGAGGTGAAAGAAGAACCAGTTGCTACTGTTGTAGAACCTGTTGAAGAAGTAAAACCTGAAGAACCTGTACAACAAGAGGCTCAACCTGAAGAATCAATAGTAGATCAAACTGAAGTAACCGAGCCAAAGAAAAAGACAACTTCTAAGAAAACTCCAGCCAAAAAGACTACAACAAAAAAATCAACTGACAGTGGAGATGCCACTAAAAAAACTAGCAAACCGAGAAAAAAGGCAACTGAAAATAAAGAGGTTGACATTGCAAAAATAAATGAACTTATTAGTGAAGAAGAGGGCAAACTTGACGAGATTAAAAATTCGCTTGATAATATTGACGAGTCAATTGAATTAAATGCCGTTGAAAAAGCAAGAGAGTCACTTATTGCTGAAGTTGAATCGCTAAAGGAGCAGGCAAAGGCTCTTGAATCAAGTGAGAATGCTGGCGAAGAACTTGCAGAACTCAACAAGAGAATTGAGGACCTTATTAATAGCATTGCTTCATTAAATGGAAATGATTAATTTTAAAAAGAGATTTATCTTTTAGATATTTCTCTTTTTTTTAAATAGATTTAACTTTCATAATTATTTTTTAATGTTGAAAAAATAATAAGAAAAAGTTTTAATACTTGTAAGAAGTTGGCTGAAGCCAACTGACTATCTTGCGATTGTTCTAAAATTAAAGATTTTACTTCTCACAAGTATTTTTTTGTTGTGTTGTATTTACTTATACAAGTAGGTTTGCATTTTTGTAATAATACTTTATAATAAGTTGATTTCATCAACCTGCAAGTTTAAGATTGTCTTAAAATTAAAATTTTGTTTTTACAAGGATTTTTAGTATGCGAGGTTTATATGCAAAGGTCTTAAGTGTCTACTTCTAAATTTTTTGTAATATTTTAAAGGAGAAATTTGAAAAAATAAGTTTAGATGAATTTTTAATTAAATTTTTAAATATGAAAGAAATAGGTAAAAAGGAACTTAATTTACTTAAAGAAAATAAATATTTAAGAGTAGTAGTAATTGAAAGAAAATGACAAATTACATAAAACCAAAATTCTTATCTTGACAAACAGAATTAAGATGCTATAATTTAAAAAGGAGATAAAAATGTTATCAAAAGAGACTTTAAAAAAACTTGATGAACATTATACTAGAACTAGTGCTAACAATGGGAATAGAGGTGGGTATTCACCATATTTAAAAGAAGCAGTTGCTAGAGCACTTGAAATCGACTTTAATAATATATTTCTGTTTGCTGATATGTTTTGGGGAAGCGAGGTTGTAGAAGGTTTAAATCAAAAAGATTTAAATGACTATGTCAATCTTGCAATAGAGTCGAAAGATGGTGAAAAGATTTATAGATGTGCAAACCTTACAAATAAAGAACACCCAGAGTTTTTAGAGGGGCTCTTTGAGGCTGAACTTGAAACTAAAGATAGTACGGGAATGGCATTATTTGCAATGCACGTTTATAGCATAGATAGAAAGCAGTTCTTAAAACTTGTTGATGCTGTTGTTAAAACCAAAGATGCAGAAGCAATCACTGAACTTGCAAGTAATGCTCGTGGTTACCGTACTTGTGCACCAGGATTTTATATTTTTGATGAATTTGTTGATATGGTTGTAAAACAAGGTGATGAACAACTTGTTAAAGATGTGACTAAAATAATCAGAGATAAACAAGATTATGCTAGAGGTAAGCCTTCTTATGCCATTCCTCTTGGAAGAGCTGCGAATACGGGGCAGATTGCATTTATTGAAGAACTTAATAGAAAGTTTTCATTAAGAAAAATAGAAGAAAAATTAGATTTAAGTGAAGATGAAATAGTTCTAGATGGCATTGATGATTATTATAAATATTAAACTAAAAACAAGTCTACAAAGACTTGTTTTTGTTTGTATTAAGAAATGTTGTAAAATATAAAATCAAAATGCTTTTTATTATTATTAATTAAAACATTCTTCCTCTAAGTAGATTTTGCATTAGTGTAAGCTGTGCTGACTGAGAAACAACTATATTTTCAGCAAGTTTTTTAAGGTCTTGACAAATTTCATATTTGAGTACATTTTTTGCCATATTAATTGTACTTTCGTGGTGTGGAATCATTTCTGTCAAAAAGTTTGCGTTAAGATTATTGGTTGAACTTGAATTATTCATTTTTTTAATCATATTGTCAAATATAACATTGTATTCTCGCATATAAAGATTGATATCCACTTCACTATTGGTTATAGCAGAACAGTCCTCAAGCATATATTGCATTTTAGAAATTTCTTTTGTTTGGTCGGTTATTATGTTTTTTGCTAGTTCTTCAATGGCAGTGTCTGTAGTAAAATTTAAGATATTTTCACTCATTTTAATTGCTGCTTCGTGATGAGGAATCATTTGACGAATAAAGGTGTCAGAAATGCTGGCGTTTGGTGAAACAGCCCTCATATTTTCTGTCATTTCATCTAAAATTTTATAAAAATTATCTATATATTCTTTAGTGTTATCACTTAATTTTTGAACAATATTCATTGTATCCTCCTTCTTTTTAATATGATGTAAATCTTATTTTTGTGAAACCATTCTTAACAAAAAACGCAACCAATAATTGATTGCGTATTCTTAAATTAATCTTTTTCTTGCTGTCTTGAAAGAAGCTCTCTCATAGCATCAGCAAAATCTTCTTTGTTTTCTGCATAGTGTCTCATCTGTTTTAAAAAGGATTGTATTTTTTCAGCAGGTAGATAAAATTTAACAGATCCTCCTTCACCAAATCTTTTTACAATTTCCTTATGAATATCATTAATGTGTTCCTCTTCGGTTAAATTAGGGAAATTATGAATAGAATAATCCCAGGCTCTCATTAGAGATATATCCATATCATTATCTTTATCTGCGTCTGACACTATTTTACCATAAATTGAGCGGGGAGTTCTGCCAGTTGAGGTTGAATGGTCCTCGCAAGCCTCAGCAATAAGAGTTATTTCTTCATTATTGAAAAAATCTTTTAAACCTTTATCAGAAAGAACATAATCGTGTGAATGTTTTGCGTGACCCTTTCTTGCAACAATCATACCAATGTCGTGATAGGCAGCGGAAGTATAAACTATGTTCATATTAATTTTTGGGTTATTTAACTCTTTTGCAAATTCAAGGGCTCTTTCAATAACCGCGTTGATATGTCTGCTATCGTGACCGTGGTCAAATGTGTCGTAGCAAGGGAGTATATTTTTCTCAATATACTTTTTTAAATTGGTGTTTATATCTTTCATATTGTCCTCACTAAATTATTATATAATATATTTATCAAATAGTCAACAAAGGTTTGTATTGACTTTCAAAGTGAAGTAATGTATACTTATAAAGAAAAAATGGAGGCAAAAATGTTACAAGGAAATTTAACAAAACTAGATAATGATTTTATTACAATTTGGTCAAATTATATGCTTTACCGCGAGATTGATAAAGATGCTTTAAAAGCTCTTGCTGAAATGGGACAGATAAATGCAGTACAATCATTTTATCTATTCTTTTTTCGTAAAGATAGAAGCCCTAAGGTTGATGAAATTGTAGAAAATTATAAGGGTATCAATCCAGATGAGGACTTTGCTAAAGCAAATAAACTTCGTTTTGACAAAGCAGAAGATATTGTAAAAGTAGACAAACTTATTTTGGCTATTTCTGAAATTGAAGATGATATTAACGAATTACAGAGAAAATATGATAACACTCTTATTGTAGAGTACGCTGAACAAAGAGATATAGAAAGACAGGCAAACCGAAAATTTGAACAAAAGAAGGAACTTGAAAAGGACTTTTATAATATTTCATTTATAAAACTTAAAAAGGAATGTATTGGAGAATACTGGAATATAGGACTTCAAACAAAGAATCCACTTTTCTGTGAAAGGGCGGTAGAACTCCAACGAAGTATGCCAATGTTTGATCTTGCCGATCTTAGAAAATGCGTTAAAATAACAAGAAAGGGACTAATGAAAGCTTATAAAAAAGATAAGGAAGATACATTAGTGCAATTTGCCCTTGGAAAAAACCTTTTAATGTTTAGAGGCTCTGATAAAGAGAAAGCCCTTGGAAATCTCTTACTTAAAAACCTTGCCAGCAGAGAACTTTCCAAAGAAACTCAAGAATATAAAGATAATCTAAATTTAAACGGAGAAAAAGAGTAGAATATCCATTTCTAGGAGGGTAAGGAAAGTGGAAATCCCTAAAGACTTAAAAGCAAGGTATGCTGAAAGAGATGCAAAGAATGCAAAAGCACAAGCAGAGGCTCTTGAAAAACTTGAAAAAATCCATAAAGAAAGAGAAGAATCTCTCAAAAACCTTCAAGGATTAGAAAGGATTACTTTTTTGGTTGAAGAAAACAATAAATTGGCGGATATGCTAGGGCAAAAAGACTTTAGAAAAGAAGTCGAAGAAGTAATAAAAAAAAGCGGTGACAAGGTTGTTGACTTTTTAAACAATCGTATTGAAATATTAGAAAACTTATGGGTTGTAAGTTTCAATCAGAAAGTGGTTCTAAGTGGAGAGAGTCTATCTAAATACCCAAAAGAAGAAAGAGATCGTATAAGAAAAGAATGGGACGAACGGGACGAGAGGGAATATCAAAATTTTAAATTAATTCAAAAACAAATTGAAGAATCTCGTCGGGAGAGAGTAAAAATGCTTTCTGCAATGACAGAAGAGGAAAGAAAAAAATTTCTCAGAGAAGAAGACAGGCGAATTCACGAAAAATATAAAGGCAAATTTAAGAGCGTTGTAGAAGTTAGGTCAACGGAAGAGGAGGAATAGTATGAAAAAGCTATCCGTTGATACCTGTGTTGTTTTAAGACTTGTGTCAGAAAACAATAAATTTAAAGAAAGAGGCTATAAAAAATATGAGGCTTACCTTTATGAAAGAAAATTAGAAAAGGATTTCTTGGAAGAAAAAATTAAAGGTGCAATGATAAAAAGTTTTACTCCTTCAAAGAATAGTCCGATTGATAATATGGTTGAAGAATATATTCAATATATTAATAAAAGATTTCAAAAAGAAAGTAAAGTTCTAAAAGACTATGAAAAGGGTGATTTCGTTGCACCTAATGGTTACTTTGTTAAAAAACCAACTGAGGAAGAATATCAAAGAGGCAAGAATTTTGTTGATGAGGTAAATGAATCTAAATATGATGAGGATTTTTTAAATTGGCTAAAGGAAGAATATTCAAAAGTTTCTCAAATATATCAGGCAGGACAATTATTGCTTGAAAGCCTATCAGGAAATGTTGACTTATGTATAACAAGTTCAACTTTAAAAGAAGTAGAAAATCATATTGAAGAGAAAACAAATGGAAAAACAAAAGGAATGTTATTGCTTGAAGAAGATGTTGATCGTTTTCTAAAGGAATATATAACATTAATTAAAATTGAAGATGAGAAAGTTTTACAGATTAGAGATGATGTGGTTGAAAAATTACAGATAAAATCAAGAGAAGATACATCTCCAATGAAAAAAGAATTTAATTCTGTTGATGAGTATGGCGATGTGCAGATTATGGCAGAAGCCATTTTAGCGGGAATTCCTTTAGTATCCTTCAATCTTCAAGATTTTATTTGTGATAAAGAAGAGAGTCCTTGGAATGAAAGAAGAAGGGATAATATGATTGACATTATTTCATTATATAAGGATAAAGGTTTTACATTTACTCTTGCATATTCGCCTGAAGAGATTTCAAAGAGGTGCTATTATCAATCTGAAAGGGAAAGTTCGCTTGTTAAGCTTGAACATATAGAAAGCGAAAGTGAAAGATTTAAAGATGAATATGAAATGAATTAAAGGTGCAATTTGCATCTTTTTTTGTTGAAAATATCAAAATTTGCGTTTTTAAGTGATAAAATGTATTATTTCACATATTTGTGACACAATAAACATATGAAAAATAAAATTATCCTAATGTTAATTTTTTCGCTAATGATTTTTTCTGGTTGTCAAATCGCAGGGGTTAGTCTATTTGTTTATGCTGATGGACTGCCTTATGAAAATTATGTTATCTATAATGAAAACGGAGATATCATTTGTGAAAAAAGCCAGATTGAAATAGGGGACGAATTTATCACTGCTGACTTTTCTTTATATAAAATAACTCATATAGATAATCACAAAGGTTATGCTGTCCTCGTCGAGAAAAAACAGCCACCTAAGATTTCGACTAAAAAAGATGTTGCGAAGGATAAGATGTCACAGCGTGGCGAGTTAAAAAAGAAAATTTGTCTTTATATGACCCATAATGATGAAAGTTATACTCCAACGGACGGTTATGATAGTATTTATGGGAAGGGTGGAATACACGATGTTGCTAAGGACTTTAAAGAACAGCTCGAAAAGAAAGGGATACAAGTAATTCTTGATGAATCGTTACATATTCCTCACAATAACACTGCCTATTCTAGATCAGCTGTTACCGCTCAAAGACTTTTGAATGAACAACGACCTGATGCTATGTTTGATGTTCATCGCGACGGAGTAAGCAAGAGTTACTACTATGTCACAAACAACGGAAAAAGTTACAGCAAGATAAGAATGGTTCTCGGTAAGTCAAATCCTAATTTTAATGAAAATTTTGAATTTGCCCAAACTCTTTTTGCTCTTGGTAATGATAAATATCCATTTTTATTCTCTGATATATATTTAGGTAAAGGTCATTATAATCAAGCACTTCAACCTACAGCACTTCTTTTTGAAATGGGGACTTACCTTATTGAAAAGGAATATGTTTTAAATTCTTTGCCACTGCTTGCCGAAGTTGTTGATACATCATTATTTGGTAGCAAGGTTGATGAAGAGGGAAACATTATAGTAGATGAAACTGTAAAGCCAAATGATGTGGTCGGAGTTAAACCACCTAATTTTGAAAATAATAATGATAGTTTAACTGATAATAATCAAACAATTACAGAAAAAGAACTTCCTAAAGCATCAAGTAAAGGATGGATTGCTGCCCTCGCATTATCTATTTTCACTGTTTTCCTATTAGGAGTAGGTGGAATAATTTTAAAGAGAAAGGAAGATAAAGAAAATACAAATAAATAACTTTAAATGCCTCAATTATTGAGGCGTTTTTTGTTTGGTTATTACTTAAGGAGGGCTAATTTTTCTTTTGACTATCACAACTATCTATTATTTCATAAATTGTATTGTGCTGAGAATGCAATTTAGGAGAAAAATTTATGTGTGGAATTTATGGTTACATAGGAAGAAACAGTATTAATGAAGTTATGGGTGGGCTTAAAAGACTTGAATATCGAGGCTATGATAGTGCGGGCATTGCTTTTATTGGAGATAATCTAGATTGTGAGTATGCTGATAATAATGAGCATATTAAGAGATTTAAAAACTTAACTGTTATAAAAAGCGAAGGTCAGATGTCTTGTCTTGAGGAAGTTATTAATAAATGCCTTCCTATAGGGGATATTGCAATTGGTCATACTCGTTGGGCTACCCACGGCAAGCCTAGTGTTGCGAATGCTCATCCTCATATTAGTAAAAATGGGAAATGGGTAATTGTACATAATGGAATAATAGAAAACTTTGAAGAGTTAAAAAAACAGTTCTCTCCAAAGCGTTTTGTGAGTGATACAGATAGTGAAGTTGTTGCTCATCTACTTGAAAAATATTATGACGGAAGTGCTTTAAGCACATTAAATAAAGTTTGTAGAATGATTAAAGGCAGTTTCGCTTTAGCGGTATTGACGACTTACGAAAAGGATAAAATTTTAGTAGCAAAATATGGAAGTCCTGTAGTAGTTGGATGTGACGAAGAAGCAGGTGTTGTTTGTTCTGACCTTAACAGTATAAAAGTTGGAAAGTGTGCATTTATTCTTGAAGATAATCAGTTTGCTGTTGTTGAAAAGGGAAACGTTAGTGTTTATGACGAAAACTTAAAGCCTAAGAAATTAAAAAATATGGCAGACTGTCACAGAGAGGAAAGAGGAAATCTTGGGAATTATTCTCATTTTATGTTAAAGGAGATAGATGAAATTCCAAGAGCGATAACAAGAACGATAGAACAGTACAACAGTTACGAAAAAATGAGAACAGTTTTGCCATTAAATGTTGTAAGAAAGATTAAAAAGATTTTAATAATTGGTTGTGGAACAGCCTATCACGCAGGACTTATTGGAAAAAGGCTTTTTGAAGAAATTGGAATAAAGTCGGAGGTGGAAATTGCATCAGAGTTTAGGTATAATACCTTTATTCCAGAGAAAAACACCCTTGCTATTTTTGTAAGTCAAAGTGGAGAAACGGCAGATACCATAAAAGCTCTATCAAAGTGTAAGGAAAATAATTTGCTAACCCTTGCTATGACAAATGTTAAAAACAGTTCCATTTGTTTTGTAGCAGATAGGGTGATATATACAAGTGCGGGCGCTGAAATTGGTGTTGCTAGCACAAAGGCTTATAACTCTCAAGTAGCACTGTTTTATCTAATTTCATCTTATTTTAAATCAGTTTTAGATGATAATGCTAAAGATTTTGATAGAGAGGTTGTAAAATTACTAGATGTGGCTAAAGTTATCAGTCACAATAAAATCAAACCTATTTGTCAAAAGGTGGCAGATGAGATTTATCAGTCGAAAAGTATTTATATGATAGGCAGAGGCTTAGATTATGACCTTGCACGAGAGGCGAGTTTAAAACTTAAAGAAATTTCATACATTCACTGTGAAGCATACCCGGCAGGAGAATTAAAACACGGTACAATATCGCTTATTGATGACAAAACATTTGTATTTTCATTTATTACGCAAAAAATGGTAAAAGACAAGACTCAAAGCAGTGAAAAAGAAATCTCTGCTCGCGGAGGAAAGATAATTAAGTTGACTCAATTTGAAGAAAACAATGCTTTTATGCAGTTAAGCTTGCCTGAAGTGGAAGAAAAATATATGCCACTCATAGCGGTTGTTTATATGCAACTGATCTCTTATTATACCTCAGTTAGGCTTGGAAATAATCCAGATAAACCTCGCTCTCTTGCTAAATCGGTGACAGTGGAGTAGAATTTATTAAAATCGCATAGCAAAAACTTTGCGATTTTTTGATTATTTAAGATATATAATATTTTAATTTAAAAAACTTTTAAACTTATTTGACATATCTTATTAAAAAATGCTAAGATTAATTTGTAAAAGGGCGTCTTTTATTGCCCTACAAAAAAATAAAGGAGATAATTATGGGAATGGGGAGAAGAATTAAACTAGGCTTAATTTTTATGGTGATACTAGGCTTAGTTGGTTACGGCATCGGTTTTGCAGTTGGTCTTTTCGCGACTGGAAGTGAAGCCTCTGAAGCTGCTACTGGTGTTTATGCTATTGTATGTACCATTGTTGGTGCTTTGACTGGTCTTGGAATGGGACTTTTCAGTCGTAGAAAAATAAGTTCGGCAAGCAATGTGGGTACAACTGCTGAAGGTGATGAAACTGAAGTTAACTTTGACTCTAAGTTTATCACACCTGAAGAAATGAAGAGGGATAAAGAACTTATTTATTCAACTTGGAATAATCTCCCTTCTCTTCAAAAAACAGGATTTGTTTTTAGAATGAAACAAAATATGGGACATTTTGAAGTTAATATGAAGCCTGAAACACACGCACTTGTTTTGGGTACTACTGGTACTGGTAAAACACAACTTCTTGCTAACCCAACTATTAGAATTTTGGCACACTCAGGACAAAAACCTAGTATGGTTATGACCGACCCTAAGGGAGAACTTTATGCAGATAATGCTGCTGTTCTTGAAAAGGAAGGATATAAATGTATAGTGCTTAACTTAAATGATCCTTATGCTTCTTCTATGTGGAACCCAATGGAAATTGCGTATAGAACTTATCAAAGAGCAGGGGAACTTGCTAAGGAAGTTAAAAAATATACAGATGTTAAGCCAGAAGACGCAAAACACAAGAGGTTTGGTGCAGATGTTTTGCAAGGTGCTGAATATGGCAATGTTTGGTATGGCTTTGAAGGAAAGGCATTCCCAACAAAAGAACTACTTCAACAAGAACTTGAATCAAGAAAGATTCAACTTGAAGATGAAGCAAAAAGTGATATTAAAAACATAGGTCTTTCTCTTATTCCTGATGACCCAAATAGTAAAGACCCTACTTGGTCAAATGGTTGTCGTGACTTTATTACTGGTATTATGTATGCTATGCTTGAGGACTCAAGAGATCCTCGTCTTGGAATGACTATTGATAAATTTAATTTCTTTAACCTTTATAAAATTTGTATGAGACGTGACCCAGCCGGCGATAGAGAAAGCGCACTTAAAACTCTTACAACCTATGCTGACGGAAGAGATAAGGTAAGAGGTAACGTATATCAACTTATGAGTGGTGTATGTCTTGCCAGTGGTGTAACTCAAAGATCATTCCTTTCAACTCTATCATCTTCTATTGGTAAAACCCTTGGTGATGAAGGTATCTTATTCCTTACAAGTGGTACAGATATTGACTTTACAAAGATTCCAGAAGTGCCAACAGCCTTCTTTATCAGAATACCTGACCACAAAACTGAAAGACACCCACTTGGTGTACTTTGTATCAGTCAGCTTTATAAGGTACTCGTTGATGTTGCAAACAAGAATGGTAAAGGAACATTGCCACGCCCAGTTTACTTTATTCTTGATGAATTTGGTAATATGCCTGCCGTTCCAAACTTTGGTACAATGGTTACAGTTTCTCGTTCAAGAAAAATATTCTTTGAAATAATCTTACAATCTTATAAGCAACTTGATATTAAATATGGTCAAGATGAAGCACAAAATATTCGTGGTAACTTCCAGATGGAAGTATTCCTTGGTTCAGAAGACCCATCAACAATTCAAGCTTTCTCAGAAGCCTGCGGTGAAACTACAGTATTCCACGAGGAAATTTCAAGATCTCGTCAAACTAATAGAGATATTGCAACTGGCGGTGAAAATATTACAACTTCTACTCAAAGAACTCGTAAGCCACTTCTTGATAAGCAAAAACTTCGTCAACTTGAACGTTGGACAATTATTGCAAAGATTTTCAGAAAGGCGATTATGATGGATGTTATGACACCATTCTTCCAAGCAAAATGTATGGAAAAACTTAAGAAACCAGATCCAATGGCTCTTTCAAAACAACTTAATATTGAAGAAATCTTCTATGATATAGATAGAAGAAATCAAATTGTTATGAAGCCAAAGAATGCTTATGACGATTAATAAGTAAAAATAAAAAACACTTTATGAAAAATAAAGTGTTTTTTGATTGTATAAAAGTTATATTTTAAAATATGATAAAAATTTAGGTAAAATCTTTATTCTCCAACAAAAATTACATTACCGCATAGGACATCATAGTACGAAAAAGTTTGAACACTTGATTTGCTTTCGCCTGTTTCAACGGTAAATACACTTGGATAAACATCTTTTATAATTCCACTTAAAGATTCAAACTTTTTGCGGCCACGATTTATATTCATTTCAACCTCTCTACCTTTTAGTGAAAGTATTTTTTCCTTAACTTCATTTATACTCATTCCTGCCTTTCTCATTTTCCCTCCTAAAAGAAAATATATTTATTTATACTCCTTCAAATAATAATTGACTAAGTTTTAACTTTTTAAACATTTTTGTAATATTTATTAAAGTTGGCTCGTAAATATATCGTGTAAATGTTTGGAGGGTAAAAATGGCATTTGAAAGAGAAAGTTTTAGTGTGGCTAAAAAGTCGCCTCTTACAAAGGGCGATATTACAGTCGAATGTAATATTTCGGCAGGATTTAATGTGTCAAAGATATTGTCAGTATCGGTGGAAGGCAATGTACAAACTGTTGAAACATTAAATGGGGTTGTAAATTATTCAGGTGCTATTGACACCAAAGTTATGGTTATGGCAGATGACGGTCAAATTAACACTGTTTGCTCTACCTGTCCTTTTTCATCAAAATTTGAAGGAGAGGATATTGAAGGTGGAAAAGATGCTTTTGTAAGTGTCAAGGTTATAGACCATAATATTGACAGTGTAAGTGGCGATATGGTTAAGCTTGCTGTTGTGCTAGAGCAAGACGGATTTGTTGTAGGAAATTATGATGTTAACACAATTGCTTGCAACGATGATGATGTATGCTTTAAAAAAGATGAAATGACAATCATTAAGTATATAGGTTCGGCAAAAACTGAAGTTACAGTTGAAAGTGAAATTAACCTTAGAGAAAATATTAAAAAAGTGCTTCTTACCCAAAGTCATTCTATTGTAAGAAATGTTGATGCCGGAGCAGGTTTTGTTACTATTAGTGGTGATGTAATTACAAGAGTGCTTTATATTAATGAAAATGACAAATTTGAAAGTGGTTATATAAATGATACCTTTAAAGAAGAAGTTGAACTTGCTGGGGTGACAAGAGAAAGTTTTGTTGAAGGTGAAAGTTTTGTAAGACAAGAAGCTGTTCTTACTGAAATAGTACAAGATGAAAAAGGAGGAAAGATTATTGTTAAAACTCCGCTTGTACTTGTAGTTAGAGCATTTGAAGAGGCAACTCTTAGTGTTATTAAAGATCTTTACAGCACAAATAATGATCTTAATGTAACAACATCATCATTCAGTATGACTTCAATTAGTGGTCTTGAAGTTGCCGAAGGCAAGATTGAAGGTTCGCTAACATTGGATGAAACTAGTCCAAGAGTTGATAAACTTTTGTTTAGTGGTGGAAGTGAAATAGCTGTTACAAACTCTTACTTAAAAGATGGAGAGGTTACAGTAGAGGGAATTGCAAAAACTACAGCTGTGTACCTAAATGATGAAGATTCATCTTTGCATAGCGTTCAATTAGATGTTCCATTTGTTATTTCAGATAAATATGTTGCAGATGAGGGCGGAGTGCTTTATGTTAATGCTCTTCTTAATGATGTTGATGTAGTTGTAAAGAAAGGTAGAGAAATCTATTTTGATGCGAAAGTAAAGGCTTCAATTTCTTATTCTCGCTCATTAAGTGAAGGAGTTATTTCAGAGGCAACTTTACTTGAAGAATATAAAAAGAAAGATTATGCAATGGAAGTTATTTTTGCTCCTGCTGGCAAACAACTTTGGGATATCGCAAAAGAGGCAAAGGTAAAGGAAGAGCAAATTCTTTCTCAAAACCCAGAAGTTGCTTTCCCTGTTGAAGATAATGTTCCGCTTGTACTCTTCTATCAAAGACTGCAGTAAAAATTACAGAGTTAAGAGAATAATATATGAAAAAATGATAAAATAGGCTAAAAAATGCCTATTTTTTTTATTTTTTATATAATTTATGGTCAAAAATATTCATAGAAGGTGAAGAATGAAATATTTTTTAGGTTTTATTGCAGTTTTAGGAATGGTGCTTATTTTTATATTTTGCCCAATGAATGGCATTGGCGCAAAAACTCAAAATGAATATTTAAGAATACATATTAGAGCAAACTCAAATTCTCAAGTTGACCAAAATGTTAAATATAAAGTCAAGGACGGAGTGGTAGATGCTCTTATTCCAATGCTTGCAGATATTGATAGTTTTGAAGAGGCAAAGAAAGTTATGTCACAAAATTTAAGACTAATAGAAAAGGTGGCTGATGACATTTTAAAAGCGGAAGGCTTTTCTTATAAAAGTAGAGCGGGAATTGATAACGAGTATTTTCCTACAAGAACTTATGATGATCTTACACTTGAAGAAGGATATTATGATGCACTTATTTTAAGACTCGGCAGTGGTGAGGGTGACAACTGGTGGTGCCTTGTTTATCCTGCCTTCTGTTTCACTAGTTCGACAAATTCTGATAGAATTGTATATATTTCTAAAATTTGGGAAAAATTAAAAGTGTATTCTAGGAGGAAATTGTGAAGAATAGATTTTTAATTATTTTGGCATTTGTTTTTATATTTGCCATTTCAGGAGTCGGGCTAGGAATGACTGGAGTAAGCCTTGCCTCACATAAAAAAGCAGATGAAATAGAACAAGACATTTCTGTTGCTACACTCACTTCAGCAGAGAACAAAACAGTTCAAACAAAACTCAAAAGATGGGGTTACTATAAAGGTGCAATTGACGGTATTTATGGCAATCAAACAAAAACTGCAGTAAAGAATTTCCAAAGGAAAAATGGTCTTACTGCTGATGGTATTGTCGGTCCTAAGACAGCAGCTGCTCTTGGTATGACTATAAAGAGCGGTTCATCATCTACTACGCAATCATCAAATGATTTGCACCTTCTTGCTAAGTGTGTTCACGCAGAGGCTCGCGGTGAGCCTTATACTGGACAAGTGGCTGTTGCGGCGGTAATACTTAACAGGGTAAAGAGTTCATCTTTTCCAAATACTATCGCAGGTGTAATTTATCAACCTTATGCTTTTACTGCTGTTAATGATGGTCAGATAAACTTATCCCCAAATTCTTCTGCCTATAAGGCGGCTCAAGATGCTTTAAATGGTTGGGATCCAACTTATGGTTGTCTTTATTATTACAACCCAAAAACAGCAACAAGTTCTTGGATTTGGTCAAGACAGACAGTTGTCACAATAGGAAATCACATTTTTGCGTTGTAATAAAAGGAGAGAGTTATGAGTGAAAATAATAAAAATAGCAAGGGAAGCGTACTTGCAAGTGAAAAGAAAAAAAGAAAAAAGAAGACAGCGGCAATAATCGCTTTGTCTATAACCACAGGAGTTTTAGCTCTTTCTACAGTTGGTCTTGGTATAGGGTTGGGAATAAGTGAACATAATTCAATGAATTATAAAACTGATCTTGAAAATGTTTATAATAACAACTTTTATAACCTTCTTGACAGTGTAAACAATCTAGAAAATAAATTATCTAAAACATTATCATCAAGTAGTGGTTCTACCTATCAAAGAAAGATGCTCTTGGAAGCATCAAAAAACGCAAGTGAAGCAGAAATATCAGTTTCACAACTTCCATTATCTCAAAGTGAAATTCAAGATACAATTAAACTTGTCAATCAAATTTCAGGATATACCTCAACTCTTGCTACAAAAATGGCTGAGGGTCATAAACTAACCGAAAGTGAAATGAGTACTCTTGAAAAAATTCATTATAGCGTGCTTGATTTAAAACAACAACTCAATGATTTTGAAAAAAGACTTAACGGTGGTTATTCTATTTTAGACGGAAGTCTTGATATAGATGAGGGAACAAACGAATTTACAAGGTCTATTACCTCTCTTAAAAATAACAATATTGAATATCCTTCAATGATTTATGATGGACCTTTCTCAGATTCAGTTGTAAACAGTAAAGTCAAAGGCTTACAAGGGAAAACGGTATCTAAAGAAGAGGCCTCTAATAATCTTGAAAAGACTTTTAAAAATGGAGCGGAAATTGCTTATGAAGGAGAAACAAACGGAAGATTTGAAACTTATAATTTCCGTGTTACTAATACTGACGGTGAAAAGTTGTTTGTACAGGTAACAAAAATTGGTGGACATATCCTTACCATAAGTGGTGTAGGCGAAAATGGTGAAAGTGCAGTTGAAAAAGACGATGCTAAAGAGATTGCCTTAAAGTTTGCAAGCGATAATGGTATAGAGGACGGAGAGATTGTTTGGAGTGATAGTATTGAAAATGATTTTTATCTCAATATAGCACCAAAATCAAATGGAATTATTCTTTACCCAGACCTTGTAAAAGTAAAAGTTAATCTAACAAGCGGAACTATTGTTGGTTATGATGCGACTACTTATTTTACAAATCATATTTCAAGAACTTTATCCAAGGGAAGTTTATCTTTAGATGACGCAGTGGGTAGAGTGCCTTCAACTTTTGAGATAGTACAAAAAAGACTTGTTCTTTCTCCACTTGATTATAATCGTGAGGTTGTCTGCGTTGAAGTTGAAGCGGATAGCAAGGGAAGTACTTACTACTTCTATTTCAATGCTGAAAGTGGTGAACTTGAAAATGTACTTAAAGTAATCAATACTGATGACGGAAGTCTGTTAATGTAATAAAAATAAAAAAAGGGACATAATTGTTTCCTTTTTTGTTTATTTACCTTTAAACTTTTGACTTAAAAACTAATTTGTACTAAACTAAAATAGTTAATGTATTTTGTCAAAAGGAGAATTATGTATGAACGCTTGTGAAGTGATTGAAAATATAAAAGTTGTTCCAGTTGTAGTTTTTAACAATATAGACCAGACAATTCCAATGCTTAATGCCCTAAATGAAGGGGATATTCCTGTTGCTGAAATTTGCTTTAGAACAGATTGTGCAAGAGAATGTATAAAACTTGCAGTAAAAAATTTTCCACAAATGCTGATTGGTGCGGGAACTGTTATAAATGCAGAGCAGTGCAAGCAGGCGATTGAAGTGGGTGCTAAATTTATAGTTTCTCCTGGGCTTAGCGAAAGTGTGGCAAAAGAGTGCCAGAAAAATAATATTCCATATTTCCCAGGTGTTGCAACTCCTACTGAAATTATGCAGGCACTTGAACTTGGTCTTACTAATCTTAAGTTTTTCCCTGCATCCATTTATGGAGGGCTAAAGGCAATTAAAGCATTAAGTTCTGCCTTTCCTGCAGTTAGATTTATGCCAACAGGTGGTGTAAGTGATGAAAATATAAAAGAATTTTTGGAATTTGATAAGATATTTGCCTGTGGCGGTTCTTGGATGGTTAAGGGCACGCCAGAAGAAATCAAAGAAAAATGTTTAAAAACTAGAAAAATAATCAAAGGAGAAAACTAATATGGCAAAAATTGTAACAATGGGCGAAATTATGTTGAGATTGTCAACTTCAGGCAATCAAAGATTTGTTCAGGCAAGTGGTTTTGATTCTCTTTATGGAGGAAGTGAAGCAAATGTTGCAATTTCGCTTGCCAATTATGGTGATGAGGCAGTTTATGTATCAAAAGTACCAGCACACGAAATAGGACAATGTGCTATAAATGAACTTAGAAAATATGGAGTGAATACCGATTTTGTTGCTCGCGGTGGAGATAGACTTGGAATATATTATCTTGAAATTGGTGCATCAATGCGTGCAAGTAAAGTTATTTATGATAGAGCAGGCTCTGCTATGGCAGAAGCAGATGTCGAGGACTTTGATTTTGATAAAATTTTTGAAGGCACAGATTGGTTTCATTGGATAGGAATAACAACAGCAATTAGTGATAAAGCAGCAGAGGTAATGCGTCAGGCGCTTATTTCTGCTAAAAAACACAATGTTCTTGTATCTTGTGAAATTAATTATAGAAAAAAACTTTGGTCAGAAGAAAAAGCGATTAAGGTATTAAAGCCTCTTATGCAATATGTTGATGTGTTTTTCGGAAATGAAAATACCGCAGTCCAAAGTCTAGGTTTTAAAATTGATGAAAGTCAATTTAAAGGGAAAACTCCTCTTGAAAGAGAAAAAATGGTGTTAAAGCAAATCGCGAAAGAATATGATTTTAAATATATTTTCTCGACTACAAGAACATCTTATAGTGCTTCTCACAATGGTCTTAGGGCATCTATGTACGATGCTGATAAAAATGAAATTTTGCTTACTAAGGAATATGATATTAATCCTATTGTAGATAGGGTCGGAGGAGGTGACTCCTTTTGCGGAGCGATGATACATTCATTCTTAAAGTATCCAAATGATAAACAAAAAGCACTTGAATTTGCTATCGCAGCAAGTGCATTAAAACATACCATTACTGGAGATTATAACCTCGTAAATGAAGATGAAGTTTTTGCTCTTATGGGCGGTGATACTTCGGGGAGGATACAAAGATAAACGCAAATATGCGTTTATTTTTTATAAAAGTATGTTTTTTTATTAAATAATTAATTATTTATTGTAAATATTTGACAAAAAGTCGTGGGGGGGGGTAAAATTAAGGTATAAATATATAGTGTAATTTAGGCGGAGGTGACAGGCTATATATTTTAATAAAAAAACCTAAAATAAACAAACTAATTTATAGCGTTTATAGCGAACTTAACGACAGTCGTGCAACATTTACTTGCTCGCTAAGTGTAAGGTTTGGGGAATGCTAAGTATTTAGAGTATGTAAATTAATATACGATAGTCGCCAAGCGTAAGGCTTGAGGGAGGTGAATGATGAAATTAATAAGAAAAATATCTGTAATAATCTGTTGCATCCTTTTTGCTATGTCAAGTTTATTGCTTGGCCTTGATATGTTTGGTCTAATAAAAAGAACTTCCACTAATGCCATAACAAATATCGATACATTAAGCTTTGTAAAAGTGGACGAAATCTGGAATGGCAGTGCTTTTGATGGCTTAAACTTTAATCAACTCTTGCGAATGGTTGCAAATAATAGTTCGGTTTCAAGCACAAATATGTCAATGATAAACTCACTAGCATCAAGCAAGCGAACGGCAGAGGCGATGCGTAGCGGAACGACAGGAAAGACAAGTGGCAAAGATATAGTTGTCAGATTTGCTGGGCTTGACTGGGAAGTTGTGTACCTTTCAACAGATAAGTCAGGCAATCCAATTTTAACCTTATGGCTTACAAACAACTATCAAAAAGCTTGGGCGGGAAGAAATGATAGTTTGGGTCAATATCACGGATTCTACAATGGAGGATTATATTCAGATTTTTCTGCAAATTGGTCAAGCACTAGTGTGTCAGGTTTATATCCTTCCAATATGTATGGAAGAAGTTATGTAAAGATGGTTACTTTGAATAATGCAAATTCAATGTGGTTTAATTATTCAACAGGAACTTCTTCTGCAAGTGCATCTCAAACTTCATCAAGTCCTTTCGCAAAATTTACTATGAGTAGAGTCGCAGAAAATGTGACCCAATATATAGTCACTCCAGAACAAGTGTCTTGGCAAGAAAGCGGACAAAATTCAAAAGGTACTGGTACTAATTATAATTGTTCAAATGAAAACTGGTCTACAGGTGTAAGTGACGACGGCTTTTATTCAAGTTTATATAACTATGCACATAAATCGAATAATGATATTTGGAAATATGATAAACTTTGGCTTCCTAGTCGTTATGAGGTGGGATATGATGGAAATGCTGGTTTATGGGGTTTAAACAATAACCAAAGAGCAAACTTTAATGGTTCGACAAGTAGCATATCTGCTAAAGTTGGAACCTCTAATACTGATAATATTTTGTATAATAGTTCAATGATACGTTCTGCAAGCAATACAGATTTTATCTCTACTCGTAATTTGTCGGTAAAAGGAGATTATGTTTCTTCATTAACAGTGTCATCTTCAGCTGCCGTTCGTCCCGCATTGCACTTAAATTTAAAAGAAGCGGCGGCGAATACCATTAATCTTGTCAACAAAAATGCTGCTAAAGTAGATGAAATATGGACAGGAAGTGAAATAAAGACAACGAATGCAAATAGACTTTTACAAATGGTGACTGATAATAGTTCGTCATCAACAACAAATTTAACAACGCTTGTTTCTCAAGCAACAAGTATAAGAACTTCAGCCGATATGAGAACTGGTACAACATTAAAATCAAGCGGTCAAGACATTATTGTAAGATTTGGTGGACTTGATTGGCAGGTGATGTATCTTTCAACAGATAAACTAGGTCAACCAATACTTACTCTTTGGCTTGATAATAATTATCAAGAGGCTTGGTTAGGAAGAAATGATAGTTTGGGTCAATATCACGGATTCTACAATGGAGGATTATATTCAGATTGGTCAGCAAATTGGTTAAGTTCAGATGCGACATTAAGTGGTCCTTCAAATATGTATGGAAAAAGTTATGTGCGATATGTAACATTAAATAGTCAAAATGGATACTATACAAGTGATGGAACAAATGCTACTTCGGGAGGGAATAAAATATCAAGCCCATTTGCAATTTTTACAAATGATTCTGTTGCTGGTAATGTAACTAAATATATAGTCACTCCAGAACAAGTGTCTTGGCAAGAAAGCGGACAAAATTCAAAAGGTACTGGTACTAATTATAATTGTTCAAATGAAAACTGGTCTACAGGTGTAAGTGACGACGGCTTTTATTCAAGTTTATATAACTATGCACATAAATCGAATAATGATATTTGGAAATATGATAAACTTTGGCTTCCTAGTCGTTATGAGGTGGGATATGATGGAAATGCTGGTTTATGGGGTTTAAACAATAACCAAAGAGCAAACTTTAATGGTTCGACAAGTAGCATATCTGCTAAAGTTGGAACCTCTAATACTGATAATATTTTGTATAATAGTTCAATGATACGTTCTGCAAGCAATACAGATTTTATCTCTACTCGTAATTTGTCGGTAAAAGGAGATTATGTTTCTTCATTAACAGTGTCATCTTCAGCTGCCGTTCGTCCAGCATTACATTTAAATTTATATATGCTTGCAGGATTGAAATATGATTTTGAATTTAACTATAATGGTGGCGAAGGTCCCTTAGGTCAACAAAACGGTATTGAAGTGGGTTCGATATTTGAATTCCCTGTTGCAACAAGAACAGGTTATACATTAGTTGGTTGGGAACATAATGGAACAACGTATGTAGCAACAAACGGAAAGTTAAGTATGACAGTTTCATATCTCGGAGATGATAGTTCTAAGAAAGTATTTTCTGCTATTTGGACACCAAATACTTACAAGGTTACACTTGATAATCAATCTGCTACAACTGCAGGAACAACGAGTGTAGACATAGCTTATGATGCAATGCCTCCTAATATTACACCACCAACAAGAAGAGGCTATACATTTAGAGGATATTTCACTCAAACAAATGGTAATGGGAAACAGTATTATAACGGCAAAGAAGCAAGGGAGAATATAGCAAAAGGTGCTCAAGTTTGGAAGGAAACAACTGTTACAATCTTGTATGCTAAGTGGGAAGCTAACAAGTATAAGATTAACTTTGACAATAATGGTGGAAATGGCGGTTCGATGAGTGAAATTGAATATACTTTTCCAAATTCTGTTACACTTCCTTCCTGTACATTTATAAGACCTGGCAAGATATTTATGTATTGGACAGATAATAAGAATGGTTATACATATAAAGATGGAGGAACGGTTCCGTCATCGAGATATGCTGAAGATATTATATTAACAGCTCAATGGCAGACAACTTGGGCTGACTATGCTTCAATCAGTTTAGCTGGAGAAGGAACTGAGTCGAATCCATACATAATTGCAACTGCTGGAGATTTAGCATTCCTTTCATTAAAGGTTCAAGAAGAAAATGTAAATGGACACTATACAAATGCTTTTTATAAACAAACCGCGCATATAAATTTATCGGCACATTACTGGTTACCAATCGGAGGAAATACTATAGAAACAAACCCAGAAGGAGATCGACAAAAGGCATTTAGAGGAGTTTATGACGGACAAAGGTACTCAATCTCAGGAATAAAATTTTACTCTCAGATAAATGCAAGTGGAAGGCAGTTATTTAATAATGTAGGTTTATTTGGTTATACCGTTGGAGCGACTATAAAAAATGTCAATCTTTCAACTGGAAGCGTGACAGGATACAAACGTATAGGTGGACTTGTAGGATTTGCAAGTACTGGACTTATTGAAAACTGCGTAAGTTATGTAAATGTAATAGGCGACCAATCGTGTGGAATGATTGGACAAGGTGATGGTGTTACAGTAAATAAATGTTATAATCACGGCAACATCACAGGCAGAGAAAATGTTGGAGGCATAATTGGTGGAGCAGACGATGTTGCATCAACTATAACAGATTGTATATCTCAATGTAATATTGTTGGAAATAATGGCGCTGACGGAACGTTGATTGCAGGAATTATGGGGTATAGCAGTTTAGCATCAAGCATAAAAAATAGTGCTTTTATCGGTTCGATAACAAATGGTAAAATTTTATTAGGTTCTGGTAGTACTACAACTATCACTGATTGTTATGCTGAATGTAATTCCGATATTTCTCTATATAATTCTGTAAGCAAGGTTATAAGTACTATTTATATTGCAGGTGGAAATAAGTATTATTATGAAGGAGGAGCGGATTTTTCAAATTGGACAATGTATAATGGAAAACCTCTTCCAAATGGACTTACTTGGATAGGCGGACTTATACTTGATAATGAACCTTTTACTCTTGGCAGTGATTACAATAAAAGGGATTAAAGAATTTTAAAAGGCTGGACTTGTTCGGCCTTTTTTATTTGGTTGCTTTTTTATTTTTTATGTGATAAACTTTGCTTGGAGAAATTTAGTGTACGCCCAAGTAATCATTGACCAAGATGCAAAAGCTCTTGACAGGGTTTTTGAATATATAATTCCAGACGATATGGATTTAAGCATAGGAATGAGAGTCTATGTTCCTTTGGGCAGTCGTGTTTTACAGGGTTTTATTATTGGCATTGATGAAAACTGCGAATATGATAAAGCAAAATTAAAAAGTATAATTAGTAAAATCGAAGATTTCTCAGCAATTAAGCCAGAAATGCTTAAACTAATGGAATTTATGGCGGATAAAAACCATTTAAAACTAGCGTCTATTTTAAGGCTGTTTTTACCGTCTGAAATGAGAGAAGGAAAGGTTAAAGAACTTTTTAAAACATATTATTTACTTGTCCCAGATGTTCAGATTACACTATCAAAATCTGCTAAAAAACAATTTGAAATTGTTGAGGCTTTAAAAAATGGAAAACAGTCGGCAATAGAACTCGGAGAAAAATTTGGTTATAGCGCTATTAAGGCTTTGCTTTTGAAAGGTTACATACAAAAAAGTTATGAAGAGGTAAAACGCTCTCCTTTTATCATCGTAGATAAAGATAAAAGAGTTAAACTTAACGATAGTCAAAAAGATGCGATTACTAAAATACGCGAAAATAAAACATATCTTTTGCACGGGGTTACAGGTAGCGGAAAGACTGAAATATATATGAATCTTATAGAAAGAACACTTACCGAGGGAAAAAATGCGATAATGCTTGTGCCAGAAATATCGCTTACGCCTCAAATAATGTCCAACTTTAAGGGGCGATTTGGAGATTCTGTTGCACTTCTTCATAGTGGACTTTCTGCAGGAGAGAGATTTGATGAATGGAAAAGGCTTTTTTCAGGTGAAGCAAAGATTGCTATTGGAGCACGCTCTGCCATTTTTGCGCCTCTTGAAAACTTAGGGATGATTATTATTGATGAGGAGCACGAGGCGAGTTATATTTCCGAATCAAATCCTCGTTATGATACACACGATGTTGCCCAGTTTAGGGCGAGATTTAATGGTTGTCCACTTGTTCTTGGTAGTGCAACTCCTTCTATAGAAACTTATAAAAATGCAAAAGATGGTGAATTTGAACTTATAGAACTTCCACTTAGAGCCAATGGTAGACCTCTTCCGCCAGTCCAGATTGTGGATATGATGGAAGAAATAAGAAGAGGCAATAGTAGTATATTTTCAAATCAACTTCTTGCAGATTTAGCAAATGTAATAAATGGCAAAAAACAGGCAATGATTTTTATAAATCGTAGAGGTTACTCATCTTTTATGAGATGTAGAGATTGTGGTTATATCGCAAAATGTAGTGATTGTGATGTAAGTTTAGTTTATCATAGAGAAGATAACAGATTGAAATGTCACTATTGTGGAAAACAGTTTAAGGTTTTGTCTAAGTGTCCAAACTGTGGAAGTGATAAAATAAAGTATGGTGCTGTTGGAACTGAGCAAATTGTAACGAAACTTAAAGAATACTTTCCTGAAGTAAAAATTTTAAGAATGGATAATGATACAACCTCAACAAAAAATGCTCATCAAAAGATTTTGAATGAATTTAAAGTTTCAAAACCTGCAATACTTGTTGGTACACAAATGATTGCTAAAGGACACGATTTTGAGGATGTTACGCTTGTAGGTATTGTTGATGCTGATCAAAGTTTATACCATACTGATTACCGTTCAACAGAGCGTACTTTTCAACTTATAACGCAGGTTGCGGGCAGAGCTGGAAGAAGTGTAAATGAGGGCAAAGTTGTTTTGCAAACTTATAGTCCAAGACATTATGTATATAAGTTTGCAGCAAATTATGACTATAAGGGATTTTATAAAAAAGAGATTAACATTCGTCAAACAGCACAGTTTCCGCCTTTTACGCGCATTTTGAGAGTTCTTTTTAGTGATTATGATGAAAATTATGTGCGAGAACTACTAAAAATATGTTATACTGAAATAGAAGGCTTTGAAAATGAATATGGTGATGAGATTATTTATCTCGATGCTATGAAGTCGCCGATTAAACGTATTCAAGATAAATATCGTTATCAAATTATGATGCGTATGAAACTTGCAAAAGCGGATGAAATAGAAAATAGAATATTCAGGATCGTGGACAGGGCGTCGAAAACCTCAGTGTTTTTTGAGGTTAATCCACAAAATTTATCATAACGGATTAAAGTAAGGAGAAATGCTATGGCTATAAGAAATGTAGTAAAGATAGGTGAAGAAAACTTAAGAAAGAAGTCTAAGCCAGTAAAAGATTTTGACGTGGGGCTTTGGGAACTTCTTGATGATATGAAAGAAACAATGTTTCATTGTGATGGAATGGGGCTTGCAGCACCTCAAGTTGGAGTGTTAAGACGAGTTGTAGTAATGGAAGTTAATAATGCTTTTTATGAACTTGTTAACCCAGAAATTATAAAAACAAAGGGCAAAGATGTTGAAGAAGAGGGATGTCTTTCTGTAGGAAAATTTAGAGGGCGAGTTGAAAGACCAATGACAGTTACTGTAAAAGCGCAAGATAGGTTTGGCTATGAGTTTACATTAACTGGAGAAAAATGGCTTGCGAGATGTATTTGTCACGAAGTCGACCACCTTGATGGGGTATTATTTGTAGACAAGAGTATAGATAAAGATAAGTATATAAAAAATGGTGGAAAAATATAAAATATAATAAAAATGAACAAAATTATTGATAAAAATGCTGAAAAATGCGTTTTTTAAATTAATTATTTACATTGTTTTTATTTTAAGGAGATTTATGAAGGTATTATTTTTGGGCAGTTCTCATTTTTCAAAAGTTGTTCTTGAAAAGATGCTTGATAGCGGGATTAATGTTTCTTGTGTTATTACTCAGCCTGATAAACCCTCTGGACGTGGTCATAAGTTTTTACCAACAGAGGTAAATGTTTTTGCTAGAGAAAAAGGAATTGATGTAAAAACTTTTGATAAAATTAAGTTACATATTGAAGAGATAAAAGAGATTGATTTTGATATTTCTGTTGTTGCATCATTTGGTCAAATACTTCCAAATTCATTTTTGGATTTAAAACTTTGTATCAATGTTCATCCTTCTCTTCTTCCAAAATATAGAGGAGCGTCGCCTATTCAGACAACTATTTTAAATGGTGACGAAGAAACTGGTGTAACTATTATGAAAGTTGCTCAGGCTGTTGACTCTGGTGATATTATAATTCAGAAAAGAATTGAATTAAACGGTGAGTATTACAAAGAACTTGAAGAAAAATTAGGTATTCTTGGTGGAGAAATGATATGCGAGGTAATTAACAATTACGAAAAAGGGAAAATAGAATTTACTCCACAAGACCACGAAAAAGCAATTTTGGTTCAAAAATTTAATAAGGAAGATGGAAAACTAGATTTTGGCAACTTGCCAAAAGATTTAGTAAATAGAGTAAGGGCTCTATCTGAAACAATAGGCACATATTTCTTTATTGATGATATGCTAGTAAAAGTTGAAAGATTGCAAGACGTTAGCGGAGAATGTCAGGTTGAGCAAGGTTTTATTTTAAACAATAAAAAGCGTTTCGTTATTGGTTGCAAAGATGGTGCGGTTGAGGTGTGCTCTTGCAAGGCTCCATCAGGAAAAACTGTTAGTGGGCGTGATTTTATAAATGGTCACAATAATCTATTGTCTAAGAAGGTAAATAATGCTTAGTGATTATTCATTTTCTGAAATTCAGACCTATGTAAAAAAGATTGGTTTGCCTTTGTTTAGAGGCGAACAAATTTTTAATGCAATCTATAGCGCTAAAACCTTGGAAGAGATTAGCAATCTTCCAAAAGCGCTTAAAGAAATAATTGCAGATGATTATCCAACTTATAAAATAATGACTAAATTAGTTAGTCGTGACGGAACTCAAAAATTTATTGTTGAATTTGCAGATAAAAATATTGTTGAATGTGTTCTTATGAAATATAAGTATGGTTATACACTTTGCGTATCAACTCAGGTTGGTTGTCGTATGGGATGTAAATTTTGTGCTTCAACCCTTAACGGTCTTGCAAGAAACTTGACTGCAGGTGAAATACTTGGTCAAGTACTACTGATAAATAGAGAACTTGGTGGAAGTGAAAAAAATCGGCTTATTACTAATATTGTGCTTATGGGAAGCGGTGAACCACTTGATAACTTTGATAATGTTTGTAAGTTTATAGATTTAATTTCTGCAAATAAAGGCCTAAATATTAGCCAAAGAAATATATCACTTTCTACTTGTGGTCTTGTAGATAAAATAGACTTGCTTGCTAGCAAAAATTATAATATTTCTCTTACAATCTCTTTACACGCAACGCTTGATGAGAAGCGAAAGAAAGTAATGCCGATTGCAAATAGATATTCAATCAAAGAAATCGTTGATGCTTGCAGACGATATTATGATAAAACAGGAAGAAGAATATATTTTGAATATACTCTAATTAAAGGTGTTAATGATAGCAAGGAAGATGTAAAAAGGCTATCAAATATTTTAAAGGGATTGAATGCTCACGTCAATATCATTCCTCTAAATGAAGTTAAAGAGCGTGACTTAAAAGGTACCAGCAGACTTGAAGCATATAAGTTTGAAGATGACTTAAAAGAGGCAAAGGTCAGTGCGACAGTTCGTAGAACTATGGGGGAAGATATAGAAGGTGCTTGCGGACAACTTCGCAATAAAATCATAAGAGAAAAAAGTAGAAAGCAATAATTTAACAAAAATTGATAAAAAGTCATAAAAAATGGTAAAAAACGATAAAATACTATAAATTTCATAAGTTATATCTTAACAATGCAAGCATTTAAAAAAGATGTCTTCTCTAAAAGTCATCTTTTTTATTTCAAATTAAATATTTATATAGTTAAGATTAAATAACTTGACTTTCTTGTCAATAAAGATTTAAAATATAAAAAAGAAAATCTCAATTTGAGTTTAAGCGGAGGAAAAGTGCAAGGGCTTGTAATAACCAAAAATGCTGACCTTTTTTCAGTTGAATGTGATGATAAGATTTTTACTGTTAAACCTAGTGGCAAGACAAAAGGCAAAGGAATCTTTGTTGGTGATAAAGTTGAATTTAGTGATGTTATAACAGGCGTAATGCCTAGAAGAAATCTTTTAATAAGACCGCCAGTTGCTAACATAGATAGGATTTTCATTGTAATTGCACCTATCCCAAAACCTGACCTTGTGCTTGTAGATAAAATTATAATTTACTGTGTGCTAAATGCTATAGAACCTATAATTGTATTAAATAAAAAAGACTTAGCATCTCAAGAGTTTATTGATAAAATAGATAGAGAATATGCTCATAGCTATAAAATAGTAAAAGTAAGTGCAAAAAACGGTGATGTTGAAGAGTTAAAAGAGCAAATTACAGGGCTTTGCGTTATGGCAGGGCAAAGTGCGGTTGGAAAGTCGTCAATAATAAATGCAATTCTTGGAAATGATGAAAAAGTAGGCTCTCTTTCAAAAAGAACTGAAAGGGGAAGACAGACAACAAGACTTGTGAAACTATTTAAGATAAATGGCGAGTATCTTGCTGATACCGCTGGATTTTCTTTACTTGACCTTTCTATGGTTTCATCATTAAACGAAAGAGAACTAGGTTCATATTATCCAGAGTTTTTAAAAGGTATGGAAAACTGCAAATATCGTTCCTGTCTTCACGAAGGTGGAGGAGAGTGTGGTGTAATTAAGATGCTTGAAAATGGAGAGATAACACAGGTTCGATATGAAAATTATTTAAAGATTTTACAAGAGTTAAGGAATGGAAAAAGATATTAATTAAAAGAAAATTTAATAAAAATAATAAAAATTTTATTAAAAAATGGAAAAATATAGCAAAATTTAATTAAATTTGCCAGTATTAAGGAGAAATTATGAAGAAAGATGTTTATATTTCTGTATCAACAGACCCAGTTCAAGAACGTCAAAAAGTAGTAGAATATGCAAAAAATTTGCAAGGAATAGCAGATTTTATACATTGTGATGTAAAAGATGGTATTTTTGTTAGCAGTAAGAATTTTGATGCAGACCTCGCAAGCAACATTAATGCAAATTGCCTTACAATGCTTGATGTTCACTTGATGTGTAAGGAGCCTTATAAGATGATTGACTCTTATCTTAAATCAGGGGCAAACATAGTTACTATTCACTATGAGGCTTTTGCAGATAAAAATCAAATTATTTCTGCAGTAAATAAAATTAAGTTTGCTAATGCCCTTTGCGGAATAGCAATAAGGCCCGAAACGGAAGTAAAGCATATCAAGATGTTTTTATATGCTTTTGATGTTGTTCTTGTGCTTGGAGTTGAGCCTGGGGCTAGTGGACAAAAATTTATTCCTCAAACCCTTGAAAAGATAAAACAACTTGATGCTCTTAGAAAAGAAAATGATTACAACTATAAAATTGAGGTCGATGGTGGAGTGTGTGAAGAAAATGCTGAAGAAATTATTAATGCTGGAGGAGATATACTTGTAAGTGGAAACTTTGTTTTTAAAGCAGAAGATAGAGAAGAGGCGATTAACAAATTAAAAAATAAGTAAAAGAAAGGTGGATTATGGAAAGTAAAGAATATCTTGGAAAGGTTGTAACTGTTAAAATGGATAGACCGCTCGGTTCAAAGCATCCAAAGCACGGTTTTATTTATCCGGTGAATTATGGATACTTACCAAATACAATTTCAGGCGATGGAGAAGAACTTGATGCTTATGTCCTTGGAGAATTTGCTCCTTGTGATGAATATGACGGGGAAGTTCTAGCAATTATTCATAGAATTAATGATAATGACGATAAATTAATTGTTGTGCCACAAGGTAAAAATTATACTGATGACCAAATTAGGGCGTTAACAGAATTTCAAGAAAGATTTTTTGAGTCAATTATAATAAGAAAATAAAAAAGAGGTAACATTTTAAGTTATCTCTTTTTGTTTATTAAGTTTTTAATTTTGTGGAGTTACAAATTGTATAGTTATGTTTTCTCCATTTATTGTTTTATTTACTTGATATTTTTGTCCAACTCTAATCATATATTCATTTTTCCAATTTGTTGAAAAATATATTTTTTCATCTACGGTGAATAATCTAAATGTTTGTATAAAACAACTTTTATTTGTTTCAGCTAAGTGAGAGGCATTATAAGTTTCTTCAATTTTTTCTAAACCCTTAATGTTTAAGTTGCCGTTTAATGAGTAAATGTAGTATAAATTTGTATTTGCAAATAGTGAAATATTAAATTCTGCAAAATCTTCATAACAAATATCATCTTTGTCAACATCGCTTCTAGTAAGAACAAAAGCATTTCCGCAATAAGTATCGTGTTCAATTATATCAATCCAGTCAGTTTTTTTGTCACCAAATATTTGCATTAAATAGTCTTCTTTAATCAAATAATCATAATCATTAAATGAGGTTTCAGGAAAAGTGATAATTTCACTTTTGTCATTTTGTCTTATTTCCCAATAACCAAAATTGTCGTTATCTTGTGCTAATAGTGCTAGATTTCCAGAAGTGATGTTTTTATTAGTCATATATTTAACAAATTGAGTTAAACCACCTTGGTTGATTGAAGTTTTTTCTGTTGCACCTAAGATTTTTTGTTCAACAGGGCAGTTTGCTGCGATGTGGTATCCATAGAAAGTACAAGCATCGCCTTCTACAAGATTTACAGTAATGTTTTCTGATTTAGTAACTGTAATTGTTCTTGTGAGTTCCTTACTGTCGCAATCAGAATATCCACGTAGATAGTAACCTTTATTTGGTGCAACAGTAATTGTTATCTCATCACCTTCATCATATTTGGGCTTTAAATTGTCTACAATAAGGCTTCCGTAAGATGAATTATTTAAGTTGATATGCACGTTGTAAGTAGTTTCAATTGATGGGTTTTCTGGAGGCTGGTTAGGGTTGTTATCTGAAGATGGTGTTTTATCTCCACAACCAACTAGACAAAATGCTGTGCCTAGGCATATAACAAATAAAAATAATAAAATAAGTTTTTTAAATTTCATATTTTCTTTTTTCTCCTAAAAAAATTATAACTAGTCATATAAAATTTGTCAAGATTATTCAAGGTAATGAGATAAGGTTAAAAATTAAGTTTAGACTTTATTATTGCTATTAACTTTAATATTTATTATTTATTAATTAAAATATTGCTTGACAAATAAAAATTATTTTATTATAATTGCATTTGCAGTATTATCTTACTGTCCTTGTCTTTCCATAAAAAGAAGGAAAGACCATTTTGTCCAAAAGGAGGTAAAAAGTATGAATAAGTATGAACTTCTTTATATCATCGCTTCTGATGTTGCTGAAGAAAAAAGAGAAGAACTTATTGCTAAGTTCTCTTCTTATGTTGAAGCTAAAGGCGGCACAGTTGAAGGAATTGATAAATGGGGAATGAGAAAACTTGCTTATCCAATCAACTTTAAAAATGAAGGATTCTATGTTCTTATGAACATTACTTTAGATCCTAACGGAGTTGACGCTATGGCAAAACTTATGAACATTACTGAAGGCATCGTTCGTCAAATGTTTGTTAGAAAATAATTACGATAAATCAAGTTGCTTATCTCAAAAGGAGAGAAATAATGAATAAAGTATTTTTAATTGGAAATTTAACCAAAGACCCTGAAATCACTACTACTAATAGTGGTGTTTCAGTATGCAGATTCTCACTTGCTGTTCAAAGAGGATTTGCAAGCAACGATAATGGTCCTCAAGCAGATTTCTTTAATATCGTAGTTTGGAGAGGACTTGCTGAAAATTGTCATAAATTTTTAAAGAAAGGTTCAAAATGCTGTGTTGTAGGAAGAATACAAAATGTTTCTTATGAAGCACAGGACGGAACTAAACGCTATTCAACTGAAATTACTGCAAGCGATGTTGAATTCTTAAGCACTAAAAACAGTGATGGCGGTTCTGATATGCCAAAACCTACTGGCGGTACTGGCGAACTTGAACCTATTGATGACGATGACAGCTTACCATTTTAATTAAAAGGAGAATATTATGGCTGAAGTAAAAACTGAAGAGAAGGTTGTTGTAAAGAAATTTCGTAAACCTTCAAAGAAAAAGGTTTGTGCTTTCTGTGTAGCAGGTGAAAAGACTATTGACTACAAAGATGTTGCTAAAATAAGAAAATATATTACTGAAAAAGGTAAAATTTTACCTAGACGTCAAACAGGTGTTTGCTCTTATCATCAAAGAATGCTTTGCACTGCTATCAAAAGAGCAAGAAATATAGCACTTTTACCTTATGTAGGTGACTAATTATTTGCCGATCTTGGCAAAAAGCGAAAATTATAGGAGGAAAATATGCAAAAGGAAATTCACCCTGATTACCACGAAGTTACTGTAACTTGCGCTTGTGGAAACACTTTCAAGACAAAATCTTGTGCTAAAGGCGATAAGTTAAGTATTGATATTTGCAATAAATGTCACCCTTTCTTTACTGGAAAGAAGAAGGTTGTTGATGCTAGTGGTAATGTTGAAAAGTTCAACAAGAAATATGGTTTAAAATAATCAAAATAAAAAAGATTGGAAATGTTCTAATCTTTTTTTGTTTATTGACTTAATTTTTATAATTATATATAATATAAGATATGATAAGAGTGTTTAATATAAATAGAATAAGTGTTTCAGAAGATAAACTTGAAAAATGGTTTAATAATTTCCCCAATGTTTTGAAAGAGAGGATTGATAAAAAAGGGAATATAGAAAAGAGAAAGGTTTCAATCATAGGTTATGCTATGTTACAAAGACTTATTAAAAGAAGAACATTACCACTTATTACTTTTAATGAAAATGGCAAGCCATATATTGAGGGAAGAAGATATTTTAATATCTCAAATTCTGGTGATATGATAGCAATCGCTTATTCTTGGCAAGAAGTTGGGGTTGATATTCAAAAAATCTTTGATTATGATGAAAGACTTGCAAATAGAATATGTAGTGAAAGCGAACTGGAAGAGTTGAAAAGGGCAGAAAATAAAAATGAATTTCTGACAAGACTATGGACGATTAAAGAAAGTATAGTTAAATGCGAAGGACAATCGCTTGCACAGGATCTAAAAAAGATTAATATGGATAAAACTAAATATAAATTTAAGTGTAAAAGGATTGGGGAACATTATCTGACATTGTGTAAAAAATTGAATTTAGAATAGGAGAATAGAATATAACCATATTTTATTTTGTTAAACACAAGATTTTTTTTGTTGAAATCTTGTGTTTTTTTAAAATTTGTGCTATATTTGTGAGGATAGCGAAAAATTAAAGGGAAGAAAATTAAAATGAAAAACGAAAAAATTAGAAATATTGCGATAATTGCCCACGTTGACCACGGCAAAACCTCGCTTGTAAATGAACTTTTAAAGCAAGGTAGTGTTTTTAGAGAAAATCAAGTTGTTATGGACAGAGTTATGGATAGTAATGACCTTGAAAGAGAAAGAGGTATTACCATTCTTTCTAAAAACTGCTCTTGTCTTTATGGGGATACAAAAATAAACATTATTGACACTCCTGGACACGCTGATTTTGGTGGTGAAGTTGAAAGAGTACTTAAAATGGTTGATGGAGTACTTCTTGTAGTTGATGCTTATGAAGGTCCAATGCCTCAAACTCGTTTTGTACTTGAAAGAGCACTTGCGCTTCAACTTAAGGTGATTGTTGTTGTAAATAAGATTGACAGACCAGATGCTAGAATAAGTGAGGTTATAGATGAAGTTCTTGAATTATTCCTTGAACTTGATGCAAACGAAGAGCAACTTAATTCTCCATTCATTTTTGCCTCTGCCAGAACTGGCGTTTCAAGCGATAACAAAGATGAAATGGGCAAGGATATGAGCGCTCTATTTAATAAGATTATTGAGTATATTCCAGCACCAGAAGGGGAAAATGAACAACCTGTTCAAATGCTTGTTTCTTCAGCTGAACATAATGATTATGTAGGAAAACTTGCGGTTGGTAAGATCTCAAGAGGTACAATTAAAGTTGGACAAAGTGTAACTCTTTGCAATTATCACGATGAAAGTAAGAAAACAAGAGCAAAGGTTGTAAGTTTATTTGTGTTTGAAGGTCTTAAGAAAGTACCAGTAGAATGTGCAACTGTTGGAGAAATTGTCTGCATTGCAGGGCTTGAAGGTGTACAAATTGGTGACACAATTTGCGATAGCAGTTTAGTTGAACCAGTTGAATTTGTAAAGATTGCAGAGCCAAGTGTTGAAATGACCTTTATGGTAAATGACAGTCCTTTTGCTGGAAAAGAAGGCAAGTATGTTACATCAAGACATCTCCGTGATAGACTTTATAAAGAGGCTGTAAAAGACCTTTCTTTAAGGGTTGCAGATGGTGAAACTGCTGAACAATTTAAGGTTAGCGGAAGAGGGGAAATGCACCTTTCTATTCTTATTGAAAATATGAGAAGAGATGGTTATGAATTTCAAGTTTCTATGCCAAAAGTTCTTATTAAGATGATTAATGGTGAAAAATGCGAACCTATTGATAGACTCATTCTTGATGTTCCTGATGATTGCACTGGTGTTGTTATGCAAAAAATGGGTGTAAGAAAGGGTGAACTTGTACAAATGACACCTCACGGAAGCAGAATTAAAATGGAATTTTTAATTCCTTCAAGAGGACTTTTCGGATTTAAGAGCGAACTTCTTACCGATACCAAAGGTGAAGGTGTAATAAACTCAGTGTTCTATGACTATGAGCCTTGGAAGGGTGAAATTAATAGAAGAGATGTTGGCTCGCTTATCGCACACGAAAATGGAGAAGCGATAGTTTACGGACTATTTAATGCACAAGAAAGAGGGGATTTGTTTATTGATGCCGGAACTCCAGTCTACGCAGGTATGGTTGTAGGTTCAAATCCTAAGGGCGGAGATATTGTTGTCAATGTTTGTAAGAAAAAACACCTTTCAAACTGCCGTGCTTCAGGTTCAGATGATGCTCTTCGTCTTACTCCACCAAGAAGATTAAGTCTTGAAGATGACATTGAATTCTTAGCGGATGATGAAATTCTTGAGGTTACTCCAAAGAGCCTTAGAATTAGAAAGATTATTCTCGACCATAACTTAAGAAATAGGGAGAGAGGAAAGATTTTAAGAGGAGAGATTTAATACAGCCTATTGGCAGTACATTGAGTTTTTCAAAATTTCTTTTAAATTTATAATAATTTGCCAGCGGTCACTAATTTGATTTCTGGCAAATTTTTGTTAATATTAATAATTTAATTGAAATAATTTTAATTTAATGTTATAATCTAAATTAATCACTTTATAATTTTAGGAGGGCAATAATGCTTATTACCCCAGGCGAAAAGAAAGATTTAAAAAAGACGACTAAAAGATTGATGATTTTTTTGGCTATCGTTTTTTTACTTGATGCCTTTATTGCATTTTTATTCTTTGAATATACAAGTATGCATCCAGTGCTTTGTGGATTTTTAGTTATTCTCATTACTACAATTTTGTATATATTCTACAACTTGTTATGTTCAAAAATAGATAAGAGAAAGGAAAAGAGATTGCAAGAATCTGGTAAAAAGGACCCATTTACTAAGGAAAAATAAATTCAATATTGCATTATAATTTACATTTGAAAAGGAGAAATTATGGCAGACTACAAGATTATGCCACATAATATAGAAGCAGAACAAGCAGTGCTTGGTGCAATTCTTATTGACTTGCAAGCACAAGTTGATATCTTCGGAATGATGAAAGAGGACGATTTTTATTCTCAGGCGCACAGCAGTATTTATTCTGTTATGAATAAGATTTATCAGCGTTCAGTCCCTGTTGATTTTGTCACACTTACCGACCAACTTGACCAAGAGAAAATTCTTGACAAAGTGGGCGGAATTGAATATATTACTGCTCTTACCAATGTAGTACCATCAGCAGCAAATTTCAAGTTTTATTGTGATATCGTCAAGGCGGACTCTGTAAAACGCAAATTAATTTATTCTGGACAAAAGATTATTGAAAATGCTTATGAAAGTGAAGATAAAGAAAAAAGTCTTCAATTTGCTGAAAAAGAGATATTTGATATTGCTGAAAAGCAATCTCGTTCAGCACTTGAACACGTAGGTGCTCCAGACGGTGCTGTTAAACACGTCATTGATAAATTTGACCAAATAGCAAAAGACCCAACTTCTATTAAAGGTATTCCAACAGGCTATAGAGATTTTGATAAGATTACAAATGGACTTCAAAACAGTGACCTTATTCTTCTTGCTGCTCGTCCAGGTGTTGGTAAAACATCATTCTCAATGAATATCTTAGTCAATGCAGCTGTAGAACAGGGTAAAAAATGTGCTATATTTTCACTTGAAATGAGTCGAGACCAACTTATGCAAAGAGCAATATGTTCTCTTGCAAAAGTTCCGATGTCACGAGCCCTTAATGGTTCTATGGACGGTGAGGAGTGGAAGAGGATTTGGACGGCTGCAAAACAACTTGAAGCCAGCGGACTATATATAGACGACTCATCTCTTACAACTCCTGCTGATGTACTGACAAAATGTCGTAGACTTAAAGCAAAAGATAACCTTGATGTTGTAATGATCGACTATGTTCAACTTATGAGCAGTGGAAGTGATAGAAAGAGTGATACTCGACAAAATGAAGTAAGTGATATTTCAAGAAATCTGAAAATTGCAGCAAAGGAACTTAATGTTCCAATTATTGCACTTTCACAACTTTCGCGTGGAGTTGAAAGTAGACAGGGCGATCATAGACCTATGCTTTCAGACCTTAGAGATTCAGGTGCGATTGAGCAAGATGCTGATATTGTACTTTTCCTATACAATCCAGAAAAATATAATGATGTTGCTCAAGAAGATGAGCCTGGTACAGTTGAACTAATTATAGCAAAACATAGAAATGGTGGTACTGGAACAGTTAAACTTCGCTGGATAGGTGAATATACTACTTTTGTCAATTTGGGTGAAAAATTGAATGTAGGAAAGAAGAAAGAAGGTATTGAAGCCGATAAAATCGAAGAAATTCCAGTGGATAACATTGAAAATCTTGATGTTTTTGACGACTAAAATCAAAAATTTTAATTATTCATAAAATTTTACTTGAATAGCGAGGCAAAATGAGTTAGAATATAATTAAGGAAATAGATATTAATATATTCTATCTTAAAATTAAAGGAGGGGAGAATGGGTAAAAATTCAAAAGGATACTCAACAGGCGGTGGCAAAAAAGCACTTATCGGTGTTGCTTTGTTTGTGCTTGTTGCTATTGTCGTTGTAATTATACTTCTTTGCATTCCACCAAATACATACAATGCTGTACAAACTCTTAACAGAGCGACTGAAACTACATTCCTTGCTAGAGATGCAGAAAAGAATGAGTTCAATGAGGCTGAACTTAGTATTTCAGGCAGTGCATTTAGCAAGTATAGCAATGAATTTGCAAGTATTGAAACGCTTACAAATTCTGTAAATGCAGTTCTAGAATTCTATAATTCTAAATTGATTTTTGCAAATGTAGATAAAAACTTAAAAAGAAATTATAAACCAATCAAAAATAATCTTAATAGTGCTAAGGATAGCAAGGATAAACTTGTTAATATGATTAATGATATCAATACTGAAGGAAAGACTTCATCTGATCCTTATCGCTATAAACTCATTGACTTTAGACGTGAATATACTTATTGGCTTAAATGTAACCAAAGTGCAATTTCTGCATTAAAGAATGCCTACCTTGGTTCTATGGGGGATATTCTTGAAAACAACCCAGCAACAAGTGCAGTACTTAATGCGGTTGATAATTATCTTAGTGTTATTATTTCTGATTTTGAAAAGACAAATGATACCGATAAGAAAACAACTGATGTAAGCGAGTACAATTATAAAGGAGCTGGCAAGATTAACAACTTTAAAAAATTTGTAGATGTAAATCTTGTTAGAAAAACTAATATTGCTGGTTACTATTTCTCTGATGCAATTCAAGCAAAGTTTGACGTTTTATCAACATTCTTAGGTGTTGAGAAAAACTTTGTAAAAGCAGTTGAGTCAATTACTGAAAGTGGTTATTTTGAATTTACTTTCAATGATGAAACCATAAAAAATGCCGTTACAGCATTTTTAGGAGGTAACTAATATGAAAGTTAAGAAAATTATTTTACCAGTTTTTCTAATTTGCGTCCTTGCTCTTACAAGTGTTATGTTGTTTGGTTGTGGAAAGAAAGGAACAAGTGCTGACACATATCAGTTATTTGATGAAACAATTTCAGCTATGAAAGCGGATACTTCTACTTTCTCAAGTGGAAGCGAGCAGGGCTTAACTTCAAACTTTATTCTTAATGATGTTGTTTATAAAAAAGAAGTTAGTTCAACAAGTGCTCAAGATAATTCTACCGATTATAATCAATATAAGTTATTAGCGGCTTATGGCTTAAACTTTATTGAAAAATATTATCCACAATTAAAATCTTCTTCTGTTCAAGTAAACTTTAAATCACTCAATAATAGTGTCAACTCTATGAAGTCAGAATATGAATGGGTGAAAGCAGAACATAGTAAACTTGCTGGAGCAAAAGAGGTTTCAGGACTTAATTATAACCTTTACAATGGATATTTCTATAACTATAGGACTGCTATGTCTACATTTATTGGAAGAGTATATGACTGCGCAAATTCACTTGCTTATCATCTTGATAGAGAGGTAAATCTTGCAGCAAATGTTGGCAATGATAAAATGACTGCTACAGGCCTTGAATTTTATCTTGATTATCAGTATCTTGGAATTTTTGAAGATTTCAGAATTTATTTCTTAGATAGCCATAAAGGTATACCATCAGATAGTACTGAATATACAACAACAAAAAATGCTCTTGTTAGATTTTCAAGCGAAGTTGCAAGTAAAGACAAAAATATTGATATGACTCCTCAACTTGCACTTAGTCTTAGCAAATTCTTAGGAACTTTAAAGAATACTAGAGATGATTTAAGACAAGCAATGTGGGGATTCTCTTACCACGAATTTGAAAATTCTTATGATGGTTCAATTATTGCTTATAACAAAGTAAATGAAAATGCTAAAATTTTCAAAAACAATATTGATTATTATACTTCAACTACATTTACTCAAGTTCTTGATTATTTAAAAATTGTTGCTGTAAAAGGTAATTAATAATAAAACAAAAAGGTGTTAATAACGCCTTTTTTGTTTGCTAAATTATAGGAATTTTATTTGAGAAAACAATAAAAACATTTTGAAAAATTTTTTAATAGTGGTATAAATATATAGACAAATAAGGAGAAATTATGAATTACAATGATATTGCACAGTTATTATTTCCAGATGTAACAGAGAGTCCAGAGGACATCTTTAAAAAATACCCAAAAAGAAACTTGAAAGAGGGGCAAATGGTTACAAGATTTGCACCAAGCCCAACAGGACTTGTACATATTGGAAATTTCTTTCAAGCTTTTATTAGTTACAACATTGCAAAAAACACCGACGGAATTATCTTTTTAAGAATTGAAGACACAGATAGAAAGAGAGAAAAACTTGTTGCTAAACAGGTTCTTTACGATGTACTTAAACGTTTTGATATGAATTTTGATGAATATCAAACATTAGACGGAAAAGATATAGGTGAATATGGTCCTTATGTTCAAAGTCAAAGAGTTGATATTTATAAGGTGTTTGCTAAAAAACTTGTAAGTGAAGGCAAGGCTTTTCCTTGCTTTTGTAAAAAAACAGAAGGAAAAGAGGATGTTTTAAAACTTCGTGAAAGCAAGTTTGTGGAAAATGACGAAAGAGAGTATGATCCTTGCCGTGATTTAAGTTATGAAGAAATCAAAAAACATATCGATAATGGTGATAGTTTTGCTATTCGTTTAAAGACAAAGAACACAGGAACAGAGAGAATAAAATTTAATGATCTTATTAAAGGTGACCTAGAAGCAAAAGCAAATGCTAAGGACTTTATTATTTTAAAAAGTGATGGAACCCCACCATATCCTTTTGCTCACGCTATTGATGATACCCTTATGGGCACTAATATTGTAGTAAGAGGAGAGGAGTATATCGCTTCAACTCCTGCCCACGTAGAACTTTTTGAGGCGCTTGGCTTTAAACAAATTCAATACTGCCATAATCCATTAATTTACAAACTTAATGAACAAGGAAATAGAAGAAAGATATCTAAACGATATGACCCAGAGTCAAATATGCTTTATTTCTGTGAAAATGGTTATCCAAATGATGCCGTTTATGAGTATTTACTAAATATGGTTAACTCAGGTTTTGAGATTTGGCGTAAAAATAATCCTGATAAAAGTTGGAGAGAGTTTAAGTTTAAACCAAATGAAATTACCACAGTTGCACCAATATTTGACCTTGTAAAGTTAAATGATATTTCTAAAAATGTTATTGCTACTATGAGTGGTGGAACTCTTTATGAAAATTGGTTGAAATTTGCTAAGGAGTATGACAGCGAACTTGTAAGTGTCCTTGAAAGTGAAAAAGAAAAATTTGTTAAAGTTTGCCAAATGGATAGGGATGGTAGACCGAAACCAAGAAAAGATATTTACAACTATAAGATGATGAAAGAAAAATTTGCATATTTCTTTAATACTCCAACTAAATTTGATATTGATAGTGAAGACAGGGAAAAAGCAAATGAACTCTTAAGTGAATATAGAAAGAAATTTGCTATGCCTTCTACAAATGAGGAATGGTTTAACGACGTGAAGTTGCTTGCAGGTGAACTTGGATATGCAACAGACAATAAACTTTATAAGGAAAATCCTTCTGCATACAAAGGTAATGTTGCTAAAGCCTGCGAGTTTATAAGAGTTGCTATTACTGGAGAAAAAGATTCGCCAACACTCTTTACTATAATGGAAATTTTAGGTGAGGATGAGGTAAAGACTAGACTTAATATTAAATTTTAAAACAATATATTTTGCATAATTATATTTATTAACATAAATAAATATATGGATAGAAATAATAACGACAAAAATGATTGCGAAGAAAAAAATAAAATTGATATAACGGGATGTGAGATTGTTACACTTGCATCTAGTATATCAATTTTTTTGTGTAAAAAGTATAGCAAGGATGATTTAAGAAAAATAAAGGCTCTCCTGTCGTCAATTTGTACTAATATTTCAATTTTAGAACACGACAGAGATAAATTTATTAAATAACCTTGCATATTAAACAGGCAACAACCGAACCAACGACGGAAGCAATCAAAGCAATAGGAATGGCATACAAAAGTCTTTTAACTTTTGTTTGCGAGGTGTAAACCGTGGTTACATAGAAAATTGTTTCACTGCAACCAAGTATTACACAGGCACATCTTGAAATATAACTATCTGATCCATATTGAAGTAGTACATCATTTAGAAGAGCATAACTTCCAGAGCCAGTAAATGGACGAAGTAGGACAAGTTCAATAAGCTCACCTGGAATGCCGAGAAACGAAAAAACAGGGGAAAAGACTTTAGCAAGAAGTAATATGGCACCGCTTGTCCTTAGCAGGGCAACCGCCACCATTATGGTAGCGATAAATGGGAATATATCTATAACAAGAGGAATTGCTTTTTTTGCCCCCTTAACAAAAGTATCATAGGCATTGATTTTTTTGTATTTTGCATAACAAAAAAGAGAAATGAATAGTACAGGAATTATATAAGCGCTCATTTTCCGCCACCTCTTGTTATCTTCTGATTGATAGTTTGTCCATTCTTGCTAGTATTGGATTTGTCTATAACAAAGTTATTTTTCTTGCAAAATATATTTTTCTTGTTGTTTTTATCATCTTTATTTTTTAATTTGTTTCTTATTAATCCGCATAGCTTAACTAAACTTACACCAACAATGCAGGTGCAAATAGTGGATATTAGAGTAGGTAATATAATATCGGCTGGATTTGTTGAGCCTGCCGCCGCTCTAAGACCTATTATAGTCGATGGTAAAAGTTGAATAGAGGTAGAGTTAAGAACTATTAACATAATTATTGCATTAGTTGCTATTCCGCTACCATTATCAAGTCTTTTCATTGCAGATATTCCCATAGGAGTTGCCGCATTGCCAAGTCCAAGCATATTAGCGGACATATTAAGAGCAATCATTTTTTCTGTTTCTGGGTCATCTATTTTAAAAAGCCATTTTATTACTGGGTGAAGCACCTTTGCGAGTTTCCTGCTAAGTCCGCTTTCTTCCACAAGTTCGAGTAGTCCTAACCATACCGCATATACAGCGCATAGTTCCACTGCCAGTTTTAAAGCGCCATCAGAGGCATCTATCATTGTACTTAGTACAAGAGAGGGGTTAGAGAAAATTAAAAAACTAATTGAAATCACAATCATTAAAAACCATATCAAATTCATATTATAATCTATTTTCTTTTGTCCTCTTTTAGAATTTTAAATGTATTATAATTGACTTTTTTGATGATTTATATCATTATTATAAAAGAAAAACTTTTTCTTAGGGGGAAGAGATGGAATTTGTAGATTGCCACGCACATCTTGATAGCGAGGTTTATAAAAATGATAGACAAGCTGTTTTACAGAAAAGTCAAGAGTGTGGAGTAAAATATATAATTACCTCAGGGGTTGATAAGTTATCATCAGTGGAGGCAGTTAAAATTGCAGAAGATAATGATGGCGTTTTTGCCTCTATTGGAATATATCCTGAATATATAAATGATTATAATGATGACCTTGAAATTGCGTTAAAGATTCTTGCTAAAAGTAAAAAAGTGGTTGCTATAGGAGAGATAGGTTTGCAGTATACCGACAATATGCCTTCGCGAGAAGAACAGAAAGAGGGGTTGGTTAGGCAATTAATATTGGCAAATGATTTGTCCCTCCCTATCGTTATACATTGTAGAGATGCTTATGGTGATATGATAGAAGTTTTAAAAGCAAATAAGAATCTCTTAACGAGTGGTGGAACAATGCATTGTTATAGTGGAAGTAAGGAGATTGCAAAGGAATTATTAAAACTTGGATTTTATATATCAGTCGGAGGGGTGTCAACATTCAAAAATGCTGAAAATCTGAGAGAGACATTACAGTCAGTTCCGATAGACAGATTACTTTTAGAAACCGATAGTCCTTATCTTACCCCTCATCCTTATAGAGGGCAAAGGAATAGTCCTTGTTATATACCAACTATTGCCGAAAATTTGGCAAAAGTAAAAGGTGTTAGCGTAGAAGAAATTGCAAGAATAACTACAGATAATGCAAGGAGGCTTTTTAGGTTATGTTAAATCACAATTTTAAAAAAAAGTTTGGACAAAATTTTATAAGCGATAAAAATTTATTAAAAGCTATTTGCAATGATGCAGACATCAATGAGGATGATGAGGTTCTAGAAATTGGGGCAGGTGGTGGAAGTTTGACTGAGGCACTTTCAGAGTCGGCAAAGAGAGTTGTGAGTTATGAGATAGATAATGATTTAAAAGATCATCTTCTATCTTTAAATTTAGAAAATGTAGAATTTCTTTTTGACGATGTTATGAATTATTCTCTTGATGAGATCGAAAAGGATTTTAAAAACGGTTATAAAATGGTTGCCAACTTGCCATACTATATTACTACACCAATATTATTTAAATTTCTTAAATCTACAAAGTTAACATCACTTACCATTATGGTGCAAAAAGAGGTTGCTGAAAGAATGATTGCTACAGCCGGCGGTAAAAATTACGGTGTGTTGTCGGTAATGACCGCATATTACGGCAATGCAGAAATTAAGCGAGTGGTTTCAAGAAAACTATTTTATCCACAGCCAAATGTTGATTCTGCTATAGTTAATATTACGCTAAATCACGGTAAAACTACGGTAAAGAACGGAGATAAGTTCTATAAATTTGTTGGTGGAATGTTTGCTATGCGCAGAAAAACTCTGAGAAATAACCTTGCGAAATTTGGCGTAAACACTGAAAAACTTGCTTTGTTAGGAGAAGATACTCTAGCTAAAAGGGCAGAAGAGTTTGATTTGTACGAAATTATGGAAATTTATTTAAAATTATTTAATTGAATTTACAACTTTTTGTTGTAATTTGAATTTTTATTTGGTATAATGATAATGATAAATAGTATAACTTATATATTTAAGTATAATCTAAGATTGTAAGATTGTTAAAAGGAGGGGATTTATGAATACATCGATGTTATTGGGATTGTTTGATGGTATCAAAGATTGGTTCTTATCCATCCTTGATAATATTCCACGAATTATTTATTTCTTCTTTGCGGCATTCGCAAGTGGAATTGATGCTCTTCAATGTCTAATGAGAAAACTTGCCGGTTTAGATTCCTACTGGGTGTCTGGATTAGAATCGGCAGGACCTTCTGAAGGTGGAACAATTGTTGATGGAGTTCAGATAAGTGGTTCCGCTAGCGGTGGAGGAACAAAGTTTACTCAGATTTTTGGTAGAGATCCTCTTTCAGAATTTATTTATGGAATATTAGGTATTGGTGATAGAGCTTCTGTTTATAGAGCATTACATACCGTTTTCATATCGTTATCAATCTTTGCGTTAATATTGTTAGTACTTGCTACAATGATAGCTATGATTAAATCTCACTATAACGAAGATTATCAAACTACTAATCCTTGGAAATATATTTATGCCGCTATTAAAGGTATTCTTACTTACTTCATTATGCCTGTTATGGTTGTTATTGGTCTTAACCTTTCAAGTTTTATACTTAATATTCTTGACCAAATTACTGCTGGAACTGACGCGGAAAAAGTTAAAGCAATGTATGGAAATACTGTTGTTACTGATAAATTTGAAGGAACTTATCTTGTTAAGGATGACCCAACTAGCAAGCTTTGCTATACATATTATGACTTCTTTGGAGCTTATTCTCCAACAACAACCTCTACAATGGGTGGTATGTTGTTCAAAGCGGCAGCATTTTCTGCAAATCGAGTGCGTACAGAGAATATTACAATAGGGAATGCACAAAGCAGTCAAATTTTTGGAAGTAACGATTGTAATGATTTCCGTAATTGTAAAAGTGATGAAGAAAGAAAAAATTATATAGCAGATCAAATTGATTTTGCTTTTATGAATAATATAAAATTAAAGGTTTCTAAATCTATTAATGAAGTTAAAAGTTGGTATCCAAATGTTAGATATATAAGAGGGACAGATTTTACTGGGGCTATTAACACGATGAGTTCTTTCTCAAAATACAACCTAACTGCAGTATGGTTACATTATGACTTATGGCAATTCCAATTCATAGTAGCCTTCGGTGGTGGTGTTACAATGGTTGGTGTAATGCTGTCAGTTATCCTTGGTCTTATGTCTAGACTTATAAAAGGTGCTGCATTGTTCATTATTTATCCTCCACTTATTTCACTCGGACCCCTAGATAACTTTAAAGCATTTAAGAGTTGGGGCACACAATTTATGCAACAAGTTCTTATGGCTTACGGTGCGATACTCGGTATGAATATTATAATGTTAATACTACCTTATGTTCAGACGATTCAATGGTTTGGTCCAGGTACAATTTTCGGTATGATTAACTCTATAGTTAATATGATTATCCTAATTGTCGGCATCCTTATGATGAAAGACTTTATTGCTATTGTTTCTGGATTTGTTGGTGGTGCTGATGCTAACTCTATCGGTAATGGTCTTAAGAGTGAAGTTCAATCCACTGTTAAAAAAGGCTTCTCTACTATGACAGCTATGGCCGGCGGAACTGCTAGAGTGGCTGTTGGTGCGGCTAGACTTACAGGTGGTGCTATTAAAGCAGGTGGTAAAGCAATCGCTAAACGAGCTCGGGCAGAAGGTGATAGAAAGGCTCTTGATATTGCTGAAAAAGCAGGAAATGTCAATGTAAAAGCAGATAAGGTAAATTCATTGTTGGAAGCCTCTAAGTCTACCGAAGGAATTAAAGGTCTTGAGGGAGCTGAAAAGGCTGCTGCTACTGCGGCATTAAAAGTAAGAAGTGCAGGCGGTAGTGAAGATGACGTCAAAAAAGCAATTGAAAAAGAACTTTCTGAAAGAGATGTTTCTGGCAAAAAGGTTGCTGCTGGATCTGGACATAGTATGATGGATAGCCTAGAGCAAGAACAAACTAGAAATAGAACAGAGTATGAAAGAATTACAGGCAAGAAAAATGTCAACTATGATAGTGATAGTGGCAAAGAAGAAATTGCTAAAGTTTATAAACGTGCTGAAAATGTTAAAGAAAAAATGGAAAAAGGTGAATTACACTATAAGAAAGGATCTAATGGTGAGTATTCTAAGGAAAATAGGTCAATAAAAGATTCAGCAAAAGATAAAATCTCTGCAATTAGTAATGGTTTATGGAAAGGTGTTAAATTAACTGGTAAAGCACTTGATGTTACATTTGATGCTAAGAAAGCAGGTAAATCTATGTCTGATGCATTCGTTAAGTCTATGAAAGAAATGGGCGGTGCGTTTGGACTTGATAAGGTTCTAGGTGGCATAAAAGATTCATTAGGACCTGCTATGACTATGAAAGGCACTTCTCTTGATCGTAAGTCTGAAGGTGATGCAATGCGTAGAGAACATCACGCTACTGATGTTGCCAACTCTCAAGCTGAACAAAATCTTCAGAAAGAAACTAATGCGTTACTTAAACAATTGGTTTCAGATACTAAGGAAATTAAGAGAGCTACAGAAAATTCAGGTGGAAGCACATACAAGAAACCTTAATTACTTAAACAAAAAACACATTGAAATCAATCAATGTGTTTTTTATTTTTTTAATTAAATAACCAATATTGTATGACTCTTTGTTGTATTATGTAGAATAATAAATAGTTATTACATATCATAATTTATTAAATAATAGCCAAGCTTTCAAATATAAGGAGAAAAATAAATTTTATTCTTCAAATTCTATTACCTTTTGAGATGAATTTTCTATTATTTCATTTAGAGCGGAAAGAATGTCATCTAAAACCTCTTGTTTTTCTTCATTTATTATCTCGTGTCGAAGATTGTCATATAGTTTAAGTTTAGCATTTATATTATGAGAAAGGTAGGTTTCGTAAAGTTTTTTAGTACTTTCTCCCATTTTCCCTACAGGATCATCTTTTCCACTTGCTATAAAAATGAGTTTATCTTTATCTATATTATTTAAACCTTCTGGTGTATAAAGTTTTCGTGTATTTTTAAACATTGAGTAATAAAAGTTAGAGCAAAGGGGTTTACCGCAAAGTGGGTCTGCGTTATATCTTTCTACATTATCTTTATTTTGGCTTATCCAAGATTCTCCTTTGTTAAATTTTCTATTAAAAGAATTCAGAACTAAATCTTCTAGAACTTTTGAGTCCTTTTCTCCGCCATTAAATGTTGCGACGATTTTTGACAGCCACTCTCCGGCGAGTGTGTCAGCTCTTTTCATATAAGCACTTCCTGAAAGTATAGTACCTGAGTGTTTATGATAATTCTGAATGTACATCTGTGTAATAAATGAACCGCAAGAATGGCCAAAAATAATTAGAGGTAATGAAAACTTTTCTATAAGCATATCAGAAATTAGCATTTGATCTTTTACCATTCGAGGAAATACATTTTTAAACCTCGTGCTTGAAATATGATCGCCTGCAGTTTTTCCGTGAAGTCTTTGATCTGAAGCAAAAACAATAAAGCCATTTTTATTTAAAAACTTAGCAAAGTTTTCATATCGCATCCCGTGTTCTTCTAAACCGTGTACAATTTGAACTATACCTTTTGCTTCTTGTTTAGGTTGAAACAAATAACCCTTAATAATTGTATCATCAAAAGTCTTAAAATCTAATTGTTCCATTAGTCCTCCTTATAAATGATTAATTATATTTTAGCAAATAAAATAAAAATATATAAACAAATACTTAACATTTATATACATTTTATAATTATTTTTATCACTTTGGAAACAATTATGATAATATTTTTATATTTTAAGTTATTTTTTGTATAGGAAAGATTTTTAATTTTACATTATCAATAAAATTCGGGTAAATTAAAAAAAGTTTTAAAAAAGTGTTGACAAAAAAAAATAAATTTGATATTATTAAAGAGCAATGGAAGTTTAGCTCAGCTGGGAGAGCATCTGCCTTACAAGCAGAGGGTCATAGGTTCGAGCCCTATAACTTCCACCAAGGATATACCTCAGGAAAACATTTTTTGTTTTATGGGGTATTTTTATTTTATATTGGGAGAAGATTTAATGCAGGAAAAAAATATTGAATTTCAAGAACAATATAAAAAACTTGATAAGCTCTGTAGAGAGATTTATTCGTCAAATGAAGGAGTATCCTCCTATATTAAAGATATGGAGAATACGCCTTATGTAGAACGAAGTGTAATAAATGATTGGGATATTGTATATAAGGAATTAAAACACGTGCGTTGGATGCGTAATCAACTTGCTCACGATGTATCTATAGAATCAGAATTTTGTAAGCAATCAGATATTGATTTTGTCGAGAGTTTTTATGCAAGTATAATGGAAGGAAAAGATCCTCTCGCTTGTGCATATAAATCGAAACAGGTAGCTTTGCAGAAGCAAAAGTTGGGGCATAAATTATTGACTGAAAATAAAATGAAAAAATCAATGCCTGAAAATGTGCACTATAAATTATTGTGGAATCGAAATGTGTTAAAAATTTTTAAATGGATATTTGGTGTTTGTTCGGCAGTATTATCTGTTTTACTTATTACTTATCTAGGAATTAAGCAGAACGATTGGAGTATTATTGATTCCGAAGGTAGGGTAATTATTAATAAAACTGCTGGAGTTTGTATAATAGTTGTTTGGGCTATTATTGGAGCGTTGTTTTTATTATTTGATTATCTGTATAGGCGTTCATTAAAGAATAAAAGTTAGTTATAAAATTTATTAAATGTTTTCTAAATTAAAAATGAAATAAAAAAAGTTTTCTTAATTTTAAGAAAACTTTTTTATTGCGAATTAGTTGAGTTATGTATTATTGTTCGCTTTTTTGATTTTTTTTGAGTTCTGCATTTTCAAGAAGCAAATCTCTTATTTCTTTTAAGAGATATTCTGTTGAGTTTTTCATCTTTTCTTCTGCTTCGGCTTGTGCTTTAGCTTCTTCTTCAGCTTTGGCTCTTTCTTCTTCGGCTTGCTTGTCAGCAAAGTATTGTTTTACTGCTTCTTTGTCTTTAATATTTATGCCGTGTGCTTTAAGTTCTTTTCTTTCAGCGTGATTAAGTGTGTTGTCACTAATCTTCTTTCGTGTTTCTTTAAAAAGTGAAGAACTTTTCATAGCAACTTTAAGCATTATAAAAAGCACAAGAGCAATAAGAAGGAAATTTATGACTGCTGTTATGAAAGCACCCCAATCAATATAAATACTGTTTGCAAGGTCTAAAACATCGGTAGTAACACCATTTTCAATGACATAAGCAGGTCTTAAGATTGTGTAAGCAGAATCGAGTCCACCGCCAGCACCTGCAAGAAGAGCATTGATAAGTGGCATAATAATTTTATTAGTAAGTGCTGTAACGATAGCGCTGAAAGCGCTACCAATAATTACACCGACAGCCATATCAAGAATATTTCCTCTGCTGATAAAAGCTTTAAAATCCTTAAAAAACTTTTTCATATTTTCTCCTTTTAATTAAATTTGTTTCGGTTTTTATTTTATAATAACTTTAACAAAAAATCAATTGTTTTTTACATTATTATACTTTTTTTTATATAATGTAATAGAGGGTCTAGTGCTAGGAGAAAAATATGTGTTTTAATAGTAACTTCAATCAGTGTAACACTGGTTGTTATTATCCCTGTCCTATTTGTACAGGTTGGCAAAGAGTTCGAGCGCTTTTAAATAATTACTCACCAAACATAATTGTAACACCAATTTCCGTGTTTAATTTTTAATTTTTTTATTTTTTCTTTCATAATATGTAAATATTTGAATTTTATTTCTTTTTTCAACATATTAGTATATTGCTAAGGCAAAAAGAAACTCGACAAAGTTATAATTTTTTTATCAAAAAAGTTTGCGTGTTTTGAAAGTTTTGGTATATACTATTATTACAAAGGAGGGAAAGTATCGTGGAGGAGAATGTTAAAGTGGCTAGAGATAATATGCTCGAATGGTGGGAAATTTTCAGTATGACTGGAAACATTGAAGATGCAAGAGGACTTATTCATTCAACAATGATTTATGATGCAGCCCTTGCTCAAGAAGAGGAGATAGAATTGTAATCTATGGCTTCTACTAAAGTTAAAGCGATTGTTATAGGCAACACCAAACTCAAAGAAAAAGATATGCTTATTAACCTTTTTACTCTTGAAAAAGGAAAAATGACTGTCACAATGAGAGGTGTGAGAGGCGATAAGGCTAAACTCAAATCAGCAAAGGAAATCTTTTGTTTTGGAGATTTCATTGTTGAAGAGGGCAAAACGAATATCGTAACAGCTGTAGATATTATTGACAATTTCTATGAAATCTCAAAGAATATTGAGAGATATTATGAGGGCTGTGCAATACTTGATATTGTGTCAAAGATTGCCACCGAAAGCAACCCACAACTTTTTGTTGAGGTTATAAAATCCTTAAAAACTCTTTGTTATGATAACCCTAAAAAGTATTATGTTATTGATAAGTTTTTGCTTTCAGTTTTCAATGCGATGGGGTATGGGTTTTTAAATGATAAATGCTCATCGTGTGGAAGTAACTTAGAAATTAAATATATGAATTATGAGGTGGGAGAGATTGTTTGTCCTGCTTGTCATAATTCTCTTTGTGAAAAAATATCAGATGCTTGCTTTAGTGCAATGCGTCTTCTAGATAAAACTGATTATGAAAAATTATCAACCGTAAAACTAGGCGGTATGGGAGAAATTCAGGCATTTAATTTATTAAATAAAAACTATCAATTTAGGACGGGTTACAGTTGCAATATGATTTAAGACGCAATCCGTCTTTTTTTTTGTATTTATATATTCACAATATTTGACTGAAAAAATTATAAATTTTCTTGACAAAATTTGGTGGGGGGGGGTAGAATAGATGTATAGAATAATAATATACTAATATAAAAGGATGAAACAATAGTAGTAAATAAAACATAAATAAGGAGGGTGATATGAAAAAGTTTTCTTTGATTACAAAAAGTTTTTTTATTATTGTTGCCTTGCTTGTGCTAACTGGCGGTATAATTCTACTTGTCAATCCTTTTTCTAAAAAAGATAAAACAGAAGCGTCCACTAACTTTAATTTTATTGTAAAAACAGTTGCTTATAGAGAGGGGACTAGTTCTATTGCTGATTATACATCCACATCAATTGTTGGAAGTAGTTTATTTGATGTTTCTTGGTATGAGGATGAAAAAACTGGTGATGGTGATCGTATGCCTTTTGATGCAACATTATACTATAATGGTACAAGTCGTAGTGGGAATAATGTAATAAAATTAAATAACATCTCAACATTTTATTATCATTACTCTAATGGCGGTTTGCATTATGTCCGTCGTCACGGAAGAATTAATATTACCAATTATTATCCTTCTTGGTGGAGATGTCACGGAGTGTATGATTCATCTGATGCAGCAGGCTCTCCATTAAGTGGTAATACCACTTATTATAAATGGGCTAGTAATGCCCCTTCGACATCTTCGCCTCCAAAGGGTGCTGCTGAAAAAACAATGTATGGTAATTGCTATGTTATCTATAGATGGTACTATAATCTTGCTTTTAATGCAAATGGAGGGAGTAATGCTCCTTCAAGTATAAATTTTTATTCTGGTCTTGGTGGTGTAACTATTCCTAGTTCTACACCAACGCGTTCAGGATATAAATTTAAAGGTTGGAGTAGAAGTTCTTCTGCTACTAATGCTAGTTATGCAAGTGGTGATAATTTTAAAGATACAACTGGTGACACTGCAAGAACAATAAATTTATATGCGGTATGGGAGCCTTTAAAATATACTGTAACACTTGATAGACAAAGTGGTAGTGGCGGAGATGGCTCAGTTACAGCAACTTATAATTCGTCAATGCCAACAATCTCAGTTCCATCAAGAGCCGGTTATACTTTTCAAGGATATTATTCTAGTACTGGCGGTTCAGGAACAAAATATTATAATTCAAATGGAACAAGTGCAAGAGCTTGGGATAATGCCTCAGATAAAACACTTTATGCTTATTGGACGGCAAATGAGTATACAGTAACACTTGATAGGCAAAGTGGAAGCGGTGGAGATGGTAGTGTGACAGCAACATATGATTCGTCAATGCCTTCGATTTCAGTTCCGTCAAGAACAGGCTATACATTTAATGGATATTATTCAAGCACTGGAGGTTCAGGAACAAAGTATTATAATTCAAATGGAACAAGTGCTAGAAGTTGGAATATAGCAAATAATAATACAACACTTTATGCGTATTGGACAATAAATACCTATACAATAACTTTAATGACTAATGGTGGAGATGCTTTATCAAATATAAGTTATAATATAACATCAACAACCGAATTGCCAAAACCACATAGATATGGATATAATTTTACTGGCTGGAAAGTAACATCATCAAGTGGTTCGTGGTTAAATAATTCGACACATTCAGATGGAGTTTCTTTAAAAGGCAAGTATGGTTCTCCTACACTTACCGCTCAATGGAGTCCAAAGTCATCAAATATGGTATATTTACCAAATGGTGGTTTAGGAACGATGACAACAGAAGGAAATAAGTATTTTTATGGACAGCCAACAGCACTAACATTAAATACATATTATCGAACAGGATATAGTTTTGTAGGTTGGCACTGGCAACAAACATTAATATTAGATACAAGTAATATAAGTGATCATTATGATTTAGCAACGCAACAAGCAAAGGTGACACACGGAAATGGTGCAAACTTTACATTATCAAATGAGGATGATGAGCAAAGACTTTATGCAATCTGGCGAAATAACAAATACTATGTAAAATATAATGGAAATGTTGAAG
>CARXKP010000002.1:26189-61881 GCA_949096025.1 uncultured Eubacteriales bacterium | reverse complement strand
TGTGCTCTTCCGATCTTGTTTCACGTGAAAAGCAAATTTATACTTGTTTTTCTTCTTTGCTTTTACTTTGAACTTCCTTTGTATTTTGTCGTATTAAAATATAAAATTAGCACATAAATAGTAAAAAAAATAATAAAGTTTAATATATATATTAAATTTATTTGACTAACTTTTTTTTTTAAACTATAATTTCAATAAAGGCATAGTTATTTTACTAAAAGAAAAAATACAATGAATGTTTAATTATCGTTGAAATTACAGATATTAAACGAGGAGGAAATATGAAAAGGTTTTTAGTCAGCATACTTGGAATATTCTTACTCTTTGGGGCATCGCTCCTTACAGCGTGCGGAAAGGATAAACCTTCACTATCATTATCTCAGGATACGGTTGCAATTCAACTTTATTCAGAGAATGAAGACAGCAGTTACCAAGTTGTAAATGCTGATCTTTTTGGTGTAAAGGAAGGTTCGATTAGAGCGACAGTGGCAAGTGGATATGAAAATATCGTAAAAGTTACTACCACTAATTCTTCAAGCACCAGAGCCTCTATTAGAATTGAGGGGCTTGAAGAGGGAACTGCTCAAGTTGTTGTAAGGGCAACACCTGGAGATATAACTAAAAATATTTACGTCACTGTTTATAGTGAGGTAAGTTCTATGTCACAGGTTGTTGAAGAAAGTGGCAAAAAGAACAATTTCCTTCTGCTTGGCGAAGATAACGTTTTAAATGAAGATAAACTTATTTCCTTCTATCCTGTAAAGGGAAGAAAGACAATTACTTGGTCACTTCACGATAATTATGTAGACAATTCTGCTCTTGAACTTAATGGAAATATTTTACATATAGCTGACACTTTTGTTGGAGATGGCGAAGAAAATACTTTAACCCTCATTGCTAAAACAGAAAAAGAAGTACAAACAGAAATTACTTTACCAGTAGTTAGAAAAATAGAAGCAGAGGTTACTTTAGGTTTTTCATATAGTCAAAACTCTGCATTTGAAGATGTAACTTCTGAAAATAACGAATTTAACATTGTTCCAAATATCCCAACAGATGACAAATATGTTGGTTATATTTTAGTAGGATATACTGGAGATCTTGATATTGAACCTTATGTACTTGATAATGACGGAAATGTAAGTTCAGACCTTCAAGTGCTCCGAGCTGATTCGATTGAAGGAAAACCTTTATATTCCGTTTATGCAAGCAAGGATAAATCAGATATTAATAATAATTACAAGGTAGGTTTTAAAATTGGTTATGAAAAATACAATTACTACCTTGACACAATAGATACCTGCCCAATAACTATCAAAGCTCGTGAGATGGTTAATGGTATAATTATTTCTACATCAGAAATTGGAAGTGTTGCCGGAAGCACTCAAACTTTATATACAAACTATGTTGAAAGTTCTACAACTTCAGTAAATGGAAAGAGATATGATATTTCTATTACTCCTACAACCGTAGTTGATGCAACAAACAAATATTCTATTTCTGTATCAAGAACTATTGCTGGTGGAGCGGTTTCAGATGGTTGCCCAGTTGAGGTTTGGTATAGAGATACTTTAAATGGTGATGCTTGGACGCAAATTATTTTAGTTCCTTCTGCAAATGGCGATTATGTAACAAGAGAAGAGGACTTACCTAGTGTAAAAACTATTTATTTAAAGGCGTCAAATAAGATTAAAGATCAAACTGTTGATGGTTTCAAGATTACTTTTACAAGCAATGATAACCCTACAATTTCAACAAGTTTTGACCTTAAACTTGTTAAAAGTGTATCTTTAAGTGAATTTGCATTTGATAACGCTGATTTTAGAGTAGATAGCAGTGTTTCATCTACTGTAAGTAAAAAGCAATTTACACTTAAAGGTCAAACTAGCATTGAGGGGCTTTATATAATCAACAATAGCAATAATGTTGTATTTGACCCAATTAGAGAGGTTAGTTTTGATTCCGAAAGTGTAACTTTTGAAGTTTCATTTGTGTTAACAAAGACAGGTATTACCTCAAAGGATACCTATCAAATTGCACATAGAAATGGTTTGGTTGCTGGACCATTCAATATTGATATATTCCTTCCACTTAAATATAGTGGAATGTTCGTAGACTCTGGTGAAAATCAATCTAATTCTGTGATTGATAGCGAACTTAACAACAAAGTTTATACGACAGGAGGTCTTGTTGCACCAGATTCTCAAATAGGAAGTTTGTCAAAACTTATCTTAAAAAATAATACAACAACTCCTTTACTTTATACATACAACTCAGTGGCTGGAAAGTCAGCAGTAGCAGATATTTCAGTATCATTCTTTGATTTTGATAGTGAACTTGATGATTTAGCTCAGTTCCAAGGACTTATGTCAACTCCAGAGGGTATTAATAGAGTAATTAGAGGAGCTATTGAAAAGGGTGATAGCAGTAATATTGCTTACTTTAATAGTGATTATAGTTCAATAATTACAAAAGGTGTGGGACACACTTATGCTGTTGTTTCCTTTATTGGAAAAGGAATTGAAAATATTGATGAAAATGGCAATGTCATTTTTGTAAGAGTAATTTATATAGAAAGTTTAGTTACTCCAGAAGGCTTCAATATTACTCCAGAGAGTGACAGAAGTATTAGTTTATATTCTTTAAACACAGTTGCAACTGAAGATGAAGCACTTACTAGAAAACAGATAACAATCAAATTTGCGAAGAGTGATATTACATATAAAGAACTTAGCAATCTTGAATTTATTGCAATGAATGAATTAATGGGCAATCAAGAGATTAGTGAAGATAGAGCAACTATCACTTGGACAGACGGAAGATATAGCATATCTAATATCTCTATAACAGGCGAAGGAATTACTTTTAACATTTTAGCACTTGATACTTTCGGTGATGATATGTTTACTGATACACTTAGCATTCATTACACTGTAAAAGATTCAAGCGGAAAGAAGATTTATGATATCTTTACTTCAATTAGTATTGTTATTAGAAATGCTCAACGTGTAGAAAAAATAACTTGGAAAAGTTTTAGAGAAGACGGACTTTATTTTGAAGTTGGTGATTTAGAGCCTCAATATGTTCTCTTAGATGTTGCCCCAACAAATGCAAGAAATACAAATATTGCATATATAATTCAATCACAAGGAGCAGGAACTTCAAACACATTTGTTGATGTATCTGCAACAGTTTCTTCAACGACACTTGCAATTAATTTATCTAATAGAATTAGTATAGGTATGACAGGTTATGTATACCTTCTTCCTGCAGATGCGATCTATAACCATCAAATAAAATATTATTATAAGGATGGAACTATTGAAAAGTCAGGAGCAATTTCAGATAATGACCTTCCTAACAATTATGATTTCCTTGTAAATAATGCTTACTTTAAATCAAATGCTACAGGTGGCGAAGCAAAAATTGTTAATTTCGCAGATATTCTTTTAAAAATCAAGGTTGTAGTAGCAGATGGTAAAAGTTTTGATTATGCTTATAGAATTTATGACAACGATACTTTCATTGGTATGAAACACGATTTATATTATACAGTTATGAATAATCTTGACCTTACTGGTGCTACAGAAAGAGGAGTAGATACTTTATCATCGTTTAGAGGTGGTATTCAAGGTAATGATGAAACAATAACTGTTAAACTTGCAGGTTCAAACCTTGCTAAGACTATTGGAAGCAATGGTATTATTGATGCTGGTGCTGAAATTAGAAATATTACATTTATTGGTGATGTTAATGGTGGCAGTTTTATAGCCGAAGAAAACAATGGTAAAATTACAAATGTTACAGTTGATGTAAATGGAACTAAAGCAAGTACTTTAACGTCTACTGTAAGTGCTGGTGGTATTGTTGGAGTAAACAATGGTACAATTAGCGACTGTGCAGTTCTGGGACTTAATATTTCTGCAGAAGGTCAAAATGTAGGCGGAATTGCTGGTATAAATAATAGTATAATTAAATACTCAAGAATTGAATTTTATAATCTTGAAAGTGGAAATAGTTATGCATCAAATAAATTTAATGGTGCTTTTGTAGGTGCTATTGCAGGTGTAATGGGCAACAATTCTACTATTGAAAGAACTTTTGCCTATGACTATACTTTAGTTCCTCGTTTTGAAGAATCTCCAAGTACAGGAAGTTTATACAATGTACTTAAAGGTAATGGAGGAATAGGTGCTTTTGCTGGAAGATATGCGGACAACTTTACAAACGCTACAATTAAATACTCATTCTCAGTTGTAAACGCAACAGCAAACGTAGGTGGTACAGCTAAGGAAGGCTTAACTTTATCAAGTAGTTATATTTCTTACTTTATTAATTCTTCTTATAATACTACAGCAAATCCTAACGATACAAATTTTGTAGATAAAAATTCAACAGATTTTAAAACATATGTAAATAATGGGGAAGTTTACCTTAAAGAACTTATGCAAGACGAACCTGTTTCAAGTGTTGAAGGCTTTGCAGTAACTACCCATCATAACAATGGTTTCTATAAAGCTCTTGCTGTTGGTGATGAAAAGGATGCTACAGTTAAGGGTGGCAATGGTATAATATTTAGATATGATATTGAAAACGAAGCAAATGAACTAACAAATTCAGAACAAGTTGACCTTAATGCTTTAAATACAATTACTTTAGCTGAGCTTGTAGGTGTGGAAAATGTAAGCAAAAATATAATTGTTTCTTCTTCGGATACAAGCATAATTAAGGTTGTAGGCTCTGCTCTTCAAGTTTTAAAAACTGGAGATGTAAAGCTTACTATTGCATCAAAGCAAGATGTTAAGAATAAAAAAGAAATAAATATTAAAGTTATATTTGCTTTATCAAATCTTATGATTTCTTGGGCAAGTACATCTGGAAGAGTAAGTTATGTTGAAGATAACACTACTTTAATTCTTCAAAAAACTCATTCAAGAACTTATATTACAAGCCTTGAAAATTCCCAAATTTACCTTGGCTCACTTGCTGAGGCTTATGAAATTAAACAAGATAATAAACTTAATCTTAGTATTAAACGAACAGGTGAAACAGAAAATAAACTTGTTAAAATAGATTATCCTAATGTAAATAGTGCAGGTTTTAGAGTAATCACAGATATAACTTCAATTCAAACAAAATTTGAAGTTAGCCCTAAACTCTATGAAAGCGGAAATGTATATCAAGATGCTATTGATTTAGAGTTTACAAGAAAATTCACAATCAATCCTATAGATGGTGTAATTTCATTTAATATCTCAGGTGATGCGTTGCCTATTACTCCATCTACTAATGCTACTTTGGAAGTTCAAATTAAGACAACTAAGGCAGACGACAGTGTTTATCCAGTCATTGAATATAACGGTACTAGACTTATTTCTAGTGTAGTTAATAATAGTAAAGTTTACAACTATACTATGCCATCACAAAATAATCCTATTTTCACTGTTAGTGTAAATAGTATTGGTAATAATGGCAATAATAGAGAAGGTGAAGATGCTTCAACTCTTAAGACATTTGTTTACCTGCTTACCTTTGCTGTAAATGTTGATTATCAGTCTATGGTTTCCCAAGATATGGAATTTAATGTTTACATTATGTCTGATAGTGGCAATTCAAGTAAGGAATGGAATGGTGAATTTACATTATCTCTTACTAGACAAAACTTTACAAATATTGATGTTTCAAATAGAAGAATTACAAATTCATCTTATAAATATGAAGATAATAATAGTGGTAGACTTGTTGAAGTACACGAGGCTAAACTTCCAACTGCAGTTCTTGCACCAGGAAATAGTTCAGTGCTTCAAATAAATGTTAATCCAAAATTTGCATATTATGACTATGTTGATTTATCTTATTCAGGTGCAACGGTTTCTGAAGCGGTTAATATTGAAGTATTAAAAACGTTTGGAGGCTCTGCAAATGAATTTACAAGAAAAATTTCAAACGGAAATAATATTGAAACTATTGGTACTGCTTTAAGATATTACCCAGAAGCAGGCGAAAAGGGTACTCTTTACTATAAACTTTGGGTTAATACAACAGTAAACCGTGATAGTACTCTTCAATTTACTGCTAGATTCTATGAAGCAGGTGGAAAATTACTTTCTTATGTAAATTACTATCTTTCTGTAACTTATTTAACTGAGCCTACTGTTACAATAGACGGAGCAAATACAGCTTATGTTGCAAAAGGTTCTACAGCAACGGTAAAAATTGATGTTCTTATAGACCAAACAATAGACAACCTTTTACTTGATGGTGAAGATATTGAGGGTATTACACTTGCTCCTCAAGGTCAACCAGTTCCTGACTATGAAAAGGGTATCAGGACTTATACAACAACTCTTTATGTTTCTCCTACTGCAAAGGTAAAAAATGGTTTTGCTTATGTTCAAGCAGAAGTTTCAAGAGAGTTGAATGGTTCTAAAGAAAAGAAAACTGCTGTTGCAACTGCAGTAATTGTTGACTTTAAGGTTGATGGTGATGGTATTGAATTTGATAATAGTGCAGATAACAGCGTTACTATCTGGCAGGGCGTAACCAAGCCAATTTCAATTAACTATAACCTTATTCCAGAGAGTTATCCTAATGCAACAGACGATAAAACTATTGACGAAATTAATAAGTTAATTGAGAAGAAAGAGAAATTTTTGGCGGCACAATTCTATCCAGTAAATATTATAACTTCTGACAACAATATTAAATATGAACCTATTACAGGTGCCGAACTTGATGAATATAACTATTTTGTAAACTATAGATATAATAAGATAGGCAATGATGTTTTTGATGAGAACAAAGAGGATAATACACTTATTCCTTTAAAACTTAGAGATAGACTCTATGTTGTTAGCGGAAATAATAGATATCCTTTGACTGAGGATTGTGAAGTTGATATTCCATTCCAGCCTATTTATGATGATAATGCCAATACTATATCACTTAGAGGTACAAGAGTTTCTACTCCTGTTACACTTGTACTTATGACATATATTAGTGCTGGCGGATTTACTCAAGAAATTGAAACTTTCTTTACAGTAACAGTGGAAGCTTATTCAGATCCAGATCTTCCATTACTCGTAAAAAATGCTAAAGAATTTAAAAACTTAGCCCCAGGGCAAAGTACAAGCACATCTCTTCAAGATTATATTTTGACATCTGATATTGTGCTTCAAAATTACACTCCATTTAATACTTCTCTTATTAGAAGTTTTGATGGAAATGGTCATACAATCTATATAGATTCATTTGACTTAAATAATACAAATAACGCTGTTAATTTAGCATTGTTTACTAATGTAAGCGAAAATACAACTCTTAAAAATATCCGTGTTAATATATATAGAGGCGGTCAAATAACTATAGATACCTCTGTTCATAAGGATATTAGTATTGCAGGTTTTGCTATAGAAAACGAGGGTGTAATTACAAATTGCGAAGTTGTTTCTTATTATACAACGGCGACAGCTAAAGGTGAAGTTGCTGGTGCTAATGAATTTAATTATCCTGCAATTTCGGCAAGACATAACAATCCAGAAGGTATCAATGTAACTTATACAAGAGGCGCTAATAGTGATCCTATTAAACTTGTTGATTCTGCCGATTGGACATCTCAGATAGCAGGTTTTGTAATCAATAATACTGGCTCTATTACAAATTCTCGTGTTGGTGGCGATTCTGTAATTATTATCGGTGAAGATAGAACTTCTAATAATGAGCCAACAGGTTACACTTATGCAAGCAATCAACAGCTTGGTACTTTTAGTATTATCGGTCAAGGTAATATTTCTGGCTTTGTAATTAGTAACAATAACGGAAATATCGCTTCTTGCTTTGTTAAAAATATTGATATTACAAATGAATCTGATTCTACTGCATTCTATACAGTAGGTTTTGTAGGAAATAACACATCAACAATCAATGTGAGTTATGTTGAGGGTGTTCCAACAGAACCATCTAATGATTCTAGTTATAGTGCCTTTGCAAATGAAGGCAGTTCAATAAGTTCAGAAAAAGGATATATTTCTGGATTTGTATATAATAATGAAGGAACTATTAAAGATAGTTATTCAAATATTCTTATAGCTAGCGCTGAAGTGGCTAAGAAAGTTTATCTTGCTTCTGGTTTTGTTTATCAAAATTCTGGAACTATTGAAAATGGTTATTCAGCATCGCAAATTAAAAACTCTACAAGCACTCAGATGAACTTCTCTGGTGTTAATAATAAGGGTGAATTACTTGCAAATGGTACTTATATAAATTGTTATTTCTTTAATAAACTTTATGAAGGCTCTGAAGAGTCTACTGATGGCAGTACGGAAACACAAAATGCTACAGGTGCAATGCTTGTTCCAATGCCAGATGAAGCAAGTTCATTCTATGGATTTGCTATTGCTAATAGTGACAACGATGGTGTTTGGAAAATTGAAGAAGATAAGGGTATTACTCTTGTAAGTGCAAATATTATTTCAGTTTCTCATCGTTATGTTTACTATATTAAAGATGACTCTTTTGAGGGCTCTGCTGCAGAAGATGATAAAGGAAAATATGTTCTTCCTTATGCAATTCTTACTTTTACGGATGAAAATAGAGAAATAGATACCACTTTAGGTGGCTATGATAACCCTATTATCATTGTTGATGCTCAAGATTTTGTTGAAGTTACAGGAACTTCTGCTTCAAGTTATATTAGATCTTATTTCAACAGCACTGCTGTTTGGGGTACTTATAGGCTTGTAAATGACATTAACTTACAAGATGTTGCAAGCGGTGATAATGTTGTTATTCTTCCTACAGCTTCAAAAGCTTTCTCAGGAAGATTCTATGGTAATGGTTTTACAATCTCAGGATTGTCCATTTCTTCAGTTAATCCTGCTGTTTCTCTTGGATTATTTAAATCTATAGAGAAAAGAGGAAAACTTAGTAATCCTATAATTGAAAATCTTAATATTGAAGTTACTCAAATTGAGGGCTCAGTTGTAGTTATGGCTGGTGCACTTGCTGGTTTTATTAAGGATGCAGTCGTAATTAATATTGATGTTCAGTTTGCAGAAAATGCTTCTGTTACAGGGTTAAACTTTGTTGGTGGTTTGACAGGCTTTGTATTCGGAAACAACATCATAAAATGCATTAATGTTACAAATCCTAATGTTACAGCAAAAGCAAACCTTATAGATGATTCAGATAATATTAATCATTACTTTATTTCTGATGAAACAAAGAAGGAACCAGGCTCACTTCAAAATTTAAGAATCGAAGTAATAAATAGCCTCAATCTTAATACTTCTGTTGAGTCACCATTTATTGAGAAACTTAATAATTATTCTTACGCAGGTGGAGTAATCGGATTTGCTGACTTATTCTCTGCTAATGACTCTTTATTTGATATTCTCCAATCAGAAAACTTTAATATTAATAATGTTAGAGTTAGCGGTACTGTAAGAGTTGAGGGACAGGTAGCTGGTGGTGCATTTGGTCTTACAGGTTATCAAACAAATGTTCGAGATGTAGGCGTTACAATCGATGGTGGATCTCAATCAAGAATTCTTTCAACAAAATATTTTGCTGGCGGTGTTATTGGTCAATCATTTGGTTCAATTTCAAGAGTGTTTAGTGTTTATGATGAAACTACACAAGAGACTATTGAAAATGGAATGGCGGATTTCTATAATGGGAATAACGATACAGAACGTGGAAATTTAGATATATTCTATGATAAGAATACAAACAATACACAACAATATATAGGTGGAATTGTTGGTGCTGCATTCAGTGGAAATATGGAGGTGTCATATTCAAAACTTAATGTAACCTCACCATCAGCAACCTATGCTGGTGGAATTGTTGGAGTACTTGATTTAAGAAGAACTAATTCTTATCAAAAAGAACTTGAATCTAGTGACACAGATTCAATCTTTACGAGTTATTATTTAAATGAAGTTTTTGCTACTGGAGATGTAAGAGCAAATTTAGATGGAAATGGTTATGCTGGTGGAATTATCGGTTTGTTAATAGGAGAAAATGCTCGCGTTGCGTTTAACTCTGTCAATGCCTATAACTATTTTGCAGCATATGATTATAAGACAGAGCAATATCAAGAAGAAATTGTACAAACTAATTTCTCAGAAGTTTATAAATTTAATACTTTAGTTGGACATTTTTCAAAAAGCGGGATAAATCAACCTATTATAATTGATGAAACAGTGGGCTTGATAAAAGTTGATACTGAATCGGGAAAAGTAAGTATTGACACATCTTCAAATAATAGTCATTATTCACAATATATTAATTTTGTGAGGAAATTAGAGGGAACTAATTATATTTCTACAGTAAGTTATTATGCAGGATATTATAAGAATGCAGAAGATAAACTAGTAACAATGAATTTATTCGGAAAAATTGACGGAGTAGTTGATGATTCTAGGAATCCATTGTTCGATGGTGGTTTTGTATATGCTATTGAATCGCCATTATCATTTACAAATTCTACTGCAGGAAGTCAATATACTAATATTGGGTTTTTAGGCTCTGGTGTATGGAATACTGCTAACTGGGAACATAAGACCGGTAAATTATTTATTTCAATAAAATATAAGAGAATAAGCAATATTATATATCTTGATGCTTTTCAAGAAAGTATAGAAGCAGCTTTATCTTGTAAAGGCTTCGAAACAATTTATGTTAGAGGACTGGAATCTCCAGGTAGTGAAAAGTATGTTGATGTTAATTTAATAACTCAATACTATGATAAAGGCGGAAGTAAATATTTAGATGGTTTTGGTGGTAGATTGAGAGGTGGAATTTATCCACTTGAAAGTGCTACTAAAGTTAAAATAATAACAGATAGGGCATTTATAAAAAATACTCAACCTGGGTTTAGTGCTACTGATATAGAAGTTATTTATACAAAAGCTTCACAATCTCAAGAATATATTGAAATGGGAAATGAAAACGGAGCAGGCTTGTTTATATCAGGAAAGGCTGAAGGAATCTCAATCGAAGGCTTAACGATGGATATAAGAAGTCCAATACAATATACAATAAAAAATTCTAGCAGTAGTTTTGATTTAGGTTTAGTAGCTCCAAGACTTATTCATTCAAATGTGACTAAGATTAACATTCTTGGTAATACAGAAACTGCACAAACTCTTTTAAATGTTAGAAAAACAGCCGAAGCCTCAGGAATTGGTAAAACTCTTAATGTTGGGTTGGTTGCTGGTATAGCAGAACAAAATAGTCCAGTTTCAGCTATGGAAATAACAGATGTAAATATAAGTGCATTAGGAAACTTGATATCTATCGATCCAACTATTCTATGTGATAATTATAATATTGGTAGTTATTTTGGAATAGCAAGAAAAACTAAAGATGGAGAGAGTTCAAAATTTATAGTAGCTGTAGATAATTTATCTAAACCAGATAACGCTAACGATGCATACAATAATATTTCATTTATGGAAGCAAATGTTAAACCAGAAAATGTCAATATCGGTGGATATATTGGGCTTATTGGCGGGAATGAAGGTGAAGTTAGCTATACAGGTATAAATTCAATTGCAATTACTAAAAAAATAAAGACTGCTGTTCATTTTATTGTCGATATTAATGTTGAAAATTTAAATGTTGGTGGATATGTAGGCAATTTTGTTAATGGAGAAGGCCAAATTGAAGGAATGGGTTCGGATATTGATGCTGGATTATTGGTTAAAAATAGTGAAAGTGCTAAATGTACTATATCTAGTTTAAATGCTGGAGGAATAGTAGGCTTATCTTCTCACAATTTAAAAGTTGACAATTTTACAACTGTAGAATTTGGTGTTATCGGATACATTAATTCTAATGCTACTACTAAAATTAAGACACAGAAGGAAGATTTAGATGGTAATTATTATGAGTTACAAGGTGATAAATTCTATAATGTTAATGTATCTGAAAGTGCAAACATCGGCGGTATTATAGGTTGTCAACAAGGAAGTCTTTCGGTAACTAATATTCAAAGTATTAATGAAGCTCCTAAAGATATTACCATTAAAGGTACTTCTGAAATAATTCAAAATGCTGTTAATTCATTTAGAGTTGATGCGAATGGTGCTGCAAAAGTAACAATGGGTTCAGTGTTAGGTAATTTTACTGGCAATGAATTAATTATTGAAAATAATCTTGATTCATATACTGAGTATTCAGTAATTAATGCAGGAAACAACGAAGCATTTCTTGGCGGAATGGTTGGATATGCAGGAGAAATAATAAAAGATAGTAAAATAACATCAAAAGCTGAAACTAGTTATTTGCGTTATCTTGGAGCAATTTACTCTAATACAAGAAATCTTATCTTTGGTGGAATGATTGGGTATATAGAAGTAGATGATAATACTGCAACTACAGGAACTGTTAGTAAAGGCTCTTTGACTGTAGAAAGGACTGTATTTGGTGGTGTTGTAAAAGTTTTTGGAGAAAATAGTAATACAGGAAGTATTACCACTGGAGGTACAATAGGTTTAGTTGGGGGAAACTCTACTTATGGAAAAGACAATAATATTTCAGGGGCGATAACTTTAAAAAATAATTATAACTTTGGAGATGTTTTTGTAGAGTATTCTCATTTAACATCATTTAATAATTTAAATAAATATAATTTCGGTGGCTTGATTGGAGAAACAAATACTGTTGCTCATTATATTAATGGTAATTATTCAATTATGACTTCTCATAATGCAAAATATAGTACAACGACTGGTACAGTTCAAGCTTTATATGGAGCCGGAAAAGTACCTCAGGATGGTAATGGAGAAAGTACTGGGATTAATATTACTAAAAATTATTATAATCACGCAATAGTACTTGCTAATGATGAAAATGGTACGGATCTCCCTCTTAGCCAAACTTTAGAGGATTATAAAGGTTATAATTCAGGAAGAGTTAGTTCATCTACTAAAAACAACAGAAGTTCTATTCTCTCAGTAATTCAAGGAGTAGCCAATGGTATAGACGGAATTTTAAATTCTGGTAAAAAATTAAGTCCAAGTACTTTTATAATTGACAAAAATGATGGAAGTGAAGAAACTTCAAAAGGTTATGTAAGTGCAAAATTAAATAGTAATGATTCAACATTCCACGGAATGAAATATTATTATATGTCTCAGGGATTTGATGTTGTTGAATTTATAGCTGAGAATCCTGAAAATCATAATGTATTAAATAACATAGCAATTATTGGTGGAAATGGTAACACATTTAAGAACGAAAAATTGGTTTTAAAAACTGGAATCAATGCTATGATAAAAGAAATTACAGGGCATTCATTTGTATCTGGTTTTGCAATTGATTTAGATGTTGAACATACGAGTAGTGGTGGAATAAAAGATTACGTTGCTCCACTTATTAGTAAAATGACAGGTAATAGTATCCTATATGCAGTTAATGTTAAGGGAACTTTAGATTATGTAAATTCAGTAGCGGATGGTAACATTGTATCGGGTTTAGTTGGTGTATTACAGTCAGGAAGAATTTTTGATTGCTCAACAGATTTAGATATAATTTATCGTGCGAATGAAAATGTTGCAGATGGAAAAGGTGTGTTTGGTATTACAAAACTTGATGCAGAGAACTTTAAAAATGAAGATGATTCAGACACAGATATTGATACAAGAATAATTGAAAATACTTATTCTTCTGGAAGTATTAAAACTTATATTGCTACAAATGTATATGCTTTCTCTAATGGCATTGTTGGGGGTACAGTAAATAACTGTTATGCGATTCCTAAACTAGATTTAAATGATTATACAAATGAGAATAATAGTGTATCTCAAGCACAAATTGGAGTATTTGGAGTAGGAGGAATTGCAAATTCTACTACATTTGCAAACTGTTATTATGATATTGATGCGTTAAATTATAAAGCTGTTAATTCATTTAGTGGAAATGCAAAAACACATTCTTCATTTATGAACCCTACAACAAATTCAGAAACAAAAATTACAACTTATAATCCAAATAATGGTCAATTTACTACAAAAACAGGTAAGAAGTGGGAATGTGATTATGATTTTAATTATGGTTATCCAACATTAAAATATGATTATTTAAAACCTTCATCTTATGCAAGATTCGATTCATATAAAACAAAACTTCAACGTCTTGAAGAAAAGGATAAAGATTCTAATGTATCCAGTGAATATGATAATTATATTATAGAAAATTCATATACTCGTCTATTAAATGGAGAAAGACCAGCAAATAATGATAAATATAATAAGACAGCTGGAAGTTATTTCTTTATGATAACAAATCCAGCATTATTCTCAAAGATGAATGTAAAAACAACAGCATCTACCGAATCAAGAGGTATAAGTGCAGTAAATTATTTGTTAAAATATGATTTGGATTTAAAGCAAATAGGAGATATGTCAGATTATGACTCATCCGCTTATAGTGGAGTGTATGAAAAAGCTGAAGGAGATGAAGAATATACCGATTGTTCTACTATAGTATTTGATGGAAATAATTTTAAGATTGATAATTTGTCTGCCAATTTATTTGCACAGTTAGGTAGTAACGAAGAAGTTGCTATTGTAATGAATCTTAATATTAATTATAGTGCTACAGTTATTAAACAAAATGCTATTCTCGCTAACAAAGCAATTACTACATTAATTTCAAATGTTACTATTACTGGCGATATGACAGCAAGACAAGAGGCTGAAACTGTAGGAGGCTTTGTAAAAGAATTAATAGATTCTGAAATCAATACTTCAACAAGTTTAATAAATATATCAGCTTTAAATAATGGTAAAAATGTTGCTGTTGGTGGATTTGCCGGAGTAATGTCTGGAAATTCTGTAATTCGCTTTAGTTCTAATTATGGTCCTATCAATACATCTACACCTATTGATCCATCTACAAAGAAAAATAAGAATGATGTATCAACAGCTGTTGGTGGGTTAGTTGGTATTATGCAAGATCAAAGTTGTAAAATAGAGTATAGTTATAATGCAGCTTCTGTACTCAACAATTATGCAACGGAATCTAGTGTATGTACTACTCAAGGTTTATTCTTCACTGGCGGTATTGTTGGTTATCTTGGTGAAGGTGAAATATCTAACAGTTATAATTCAGGCATAATTAAGTCTGGAAATAAAAATAATATAGGAACTTATGATAAAAATATATTTAATCAACAAAAATCTTCAGAAATTAGTATTGGAGGTATAAGCAAAGTAAAAGTTACTTATACTAAAGGCTCTTTTGCTGGCGGTATAATGGGATTTGCTCTGGGTGATTTTAACATAGTTGGGGCAGACGGTTTAGGAACTCTTGATGCAAATATAAACAACTGTTATAACGAGGGAAATGTTGAAGCATTAGGCCGAAATCCAAGTACTGTTTGGGAATGGTCAACTGAAAATGGTGAACCTATATTAGTTCTTAAACAAATAAAAAATTCAGTCAGAAATGTATTTGCTTATGGAATAGGATATGCTTATACAACTAAATGGTTAAATCCACATACGGAATTTGTAAATGTATATACAACTTATGATAAAGAAAGTAGAACTATTTATTCAAATGGTACTGCTTTAGAAGGGGAACAGACAATTTCAACTTGGTATTGGGCTGATATAATTGAAACAAATGGATTAAATACTACAGAAAAATATACATTTAAAGCATCACTTTTAAGATTTGAACCTACTGGTTTGGCGAACTGGTCGAAAACTTTTAATACTAATTATACTACAACATTACTAAGTTGTGCAGAAGACTCAGTTAAAAATTTACACAAATCTGGTAATGCAGAAGTTGTTGTAAAATCAAGAAATGATTTAGGAATACCTGTAGACTTTTCTGTTAAAATTAGAAGATTAGTAAGTATTAAATATTCTTGGGATCAGGCAATAGATGGATTGATATACGGAGTATTCTTCGTGATTCCATTCTGGAATTCTGCTACATACGGAGAAGAAGATACTGATCCTGCAACAATAGAAATAAGTGATTTGTATTATGGTCAGGTAAAAAATGATCCTTATCTAGATTTAATAATTAAAGATGATGCTAGCAAAATGACTAATACATCTTATAATAATACTGCTCAAACTGATTTACAGGGTAAAATGGATGCTATTAAAAATTCAGTAAGAAGTCACGAAAAACCTAACAATGAAACTCTATCTCAAATACAAATTGCTGATAAATTTTATATTTTGGTAGACCAAAATAATAATAATGATGTATTTAACTCTGGAATAAATGTCGTGCCTGGACAAATAGTAATTGATACTATAGATAAAAAAGACGAAAATGGCAAAATTGTTGCAGGAATGCCATACTTAGCAAATGTTTCGTATTATAATTTGGATATTGAAAACAATACTACTAATATTTCTTCAACAATAACTTCTATTGTTCCTAGAACAAATGGATATTATAAAGGTACACAATCATATATTACAGTTCCAGATGGAGAAGACCAAGAAGAATTTGATAAAAAAGTTGTTAAGATGGAAGTGAATTATGTTTTGCTGAGTCAAAGTAAAATTGAAGGAACTGAAGAAAATCCTATAAAGTTGAAATTTACTTTAAATTACTCACAAAAAGTTACATTTGATGTTGAAAATCTTAAATACTATTATTTCAATGATTATTCATTTGCCTTTAAGAATAACACAATAGATCCACTTCCTTTAGAAAATTATAAGATAAAGGATGCTGGGGGCAATATATATGATAATGTTATACGTATATCTAAAGAAAGAATAAAAGATTCTGAAGAAGAAAAATCAAAACTTAAAGATAATAGTAAGTTTATGTACTTAGCTGTTATTAATGAAAATAATAAACCAGTTAACGAGGATAGAAACAATAAATTTATTTATATTCCAAATGCTACTCTTATTACTCCTGATGGAGAAGTGGGAAATATAAATAAATTTGATGGAGTATTTAATTATGTTGGTTTAGATGAAAAACAAAAGGCAGAAATTTTTGCAACTGATGTACAAAAAGTAATCAATTCATTTGCATCTAAAATATACTATAATAGGGTTTATTCTGGTATTGAATTTTATAGAAGTGTAACTTCAAATACCAATGGAAGTGTTTCTACTACATTAGGTGGTTCTGTCAATAATTCTATAACCTTAAACTATGGTGAATCTATTAGCGGTAGTAATCTCGTACAGTCAGTAACTGAACAATCTGGCGAATATACTGTTACATTTAAAAATCAAACTAAGAATGTTATAGGTTTAGTAAACAGTAATGATACAACTGGAGTTATTAGTTATAGTTTTGCAGAGAAACTATGGAAAACCCAGGAAACATATAGAATAAAATTTTCTCCAGGAATTTATTATGAGGCTAAGGTAATAAAAACGACTAATAATAGCATAACTTTAAAGAAGTATTCTGGAGCTGGTACTATTAATACAAATAATATAAAAGAATATTTTGAAAGTTTAACTTATATTAGAGATACAGTAAATGATACTCAAACAATATCACGAGTAGACAAAGTGACAACAAGATTTACAATAGATGGAGCGACACTTACATTAGAAGGTGATTTTTCTAAAGAATGGGTTGTTGGTGGAAAAAAGTTGACGAAAGAAAATACTTCAAATATTAGGATAACTGATTTTGATGTCAGAACAGACGACAACGGAAATAAGTTGTTAGTCACATTAGTAAACAAACCAAATGGTAATATTAGTTTTGGCGGAGTAAATATATTTAGAGGCTCTAAGAGTTTAGGGACAGTAAAAGAAACAACTATCTCCAATGTTACTGACCTTAAAGTTGCTAGAAGTGAAGTTTCAATTACACGATATCATTTCTTACTTAAAGGCAAAGATTCTTCAGGTGCGGAAGTTAAATCAGAAAGTGGCATAGAAGCAGATTTTGCAAGAGATAATGTTGGGCTTGGAGCAAAAGGTTGTTTTGTAGGTCAATTTAAATTTGATGCTAGTTTATATGCAACTTTTGTTAAAGAAGAAGGCGAAGCAGATGAAATGCTTGTAGGCTTTAAATTGGAAAACCCAGGATATGGAGTAAGCAATGGAGTATATTATGTTGATGCTTCATATAAAGATAACATTACCAAAGTGAATACTGTTTATAAATTAATAAAAGATAGTGATATTATAGGAACTGCTACAAACGGCAATACATTCTTGTTAAAGAGCGTCGTTAAGAGAAATTATTCTAAAGCTCTAATGACTTGGGCTACATACAAGAACGGTGGATATAACGGATATAACGGATATTCATTTGATAATGATACGGGGAATATAATGAAAGATGGTAATGTCGTTCCTTATGATGCCCAATCAATTACTTACTTTATGTGTATAATTCACGATGGCTTGATGTATGATTTCCCTATTCTTAATTATATTGAAGATATAATGCCTGATTTAAATGATGACGGAACTATAAAATCAAGTTCCACAACATCCAAAAAACAGTATTTTAGAGCAGTAAATATGGATATTCCTGATGTTGATAATACAGACGAAAATACATCTACAAACATAACTCCTCCAGAAACTACTATAATAGATGTTGAAAAAGGAGAAAAAGTCCCTATTCCTAACTTTACTTTAACAGAAAATTCTTGGCAGAATTTAAATATAAATGAGGTATTAAAAGATACCAGTATATGGGAAAGTCTAAAAATTGAATCTCATCATATTATAGATATTAATAAGTTTAGAGATAATTATATTGCTATCATAGGAGAAGAAAACTTTTTAGGCAAAGGTACTTATCAGGTTCAGGGACGTGAAAAGAGCTATTTATATGTAAAAACTTCTAAAAAAGTTGTAACTAGTTCTTCTAATATAAGTTGGTTAGCTTCTGGTGAAAATTACGATTTAGCGTCACTTGTTAAGGTTAAGGATGTAACATATACATCATTTAGTACATCTAAATATATAACAACTACAGAAGGTTTCCCTATTGATTCACAAAACCACGAACTTATTATTACGGATGAACGTAGGCCTTATGGTGACTTTGATTCTGTTTATAACTGGATTAAACAAGGCGAAAAAGTAAACTATTATCGTAATGGAAATTCATTTACTATTTATTTGAAAAAGAAAGATGTAAACAATATTGATATTAAAACAAATATTAATACATCTTGGAAGGAAGATCTGAATAATATTTCACAAGATAATGCAGAACCTCAACATATTGTTTTGACAAGAAACATATCTTTTGATAGTAGTCGTCAACAATTTGCTAAGAGTGCAGGAGTTAATATTATAGGTAATGGACATTATATTTCTTATTTTGGAAGTTCATTCTATACAACTGCTTATAGCCCAACAGCTAGCAATACAACTTGGATAAGAGATGTGAAATATTTAGCTGAAATGTCAAACAAAAACTCATTCTTTACTCAAGAGAAAATAGCGATAGATAATAGTGTTGAAAAGCCTGCAAATAATTATGCTGGAAACATTCTTAAAAAAGTTACATTCTATGGTTCAATTATAAATTGGGACAAAGAAGAGAATCCGGATTCTTTATCTAATAAAGCAACATTAATTAACAGTAATATGAATTTGATAGATTTCAAAACTTATGTAGGAATTACAAAAACTCATCATTCTATTACGGCAGATGAAGATTCTGAAAATAAGAATATTTATCTATTTAATGATATTATTGTAAATTCTAGTGCTGAAAATTATGGTGTCTTGATTGCTGATTATGGAGATATGGGTAATCACGGTGCTTCAGGTTCTTATAATGTTGAACAATACAATGATGCCAAAGGAGAAAATGGCTCAAATGGTGGTTCGATTATAGCAAACAAAAGTGATGTTGGGGTTGAGAATGGAACAGAAACACTTAATATGACCAACAAAGGAATTTTGATTAATGGTGTTGGAGGCTCAGGTGGTGCTGGTGGAAACGCAGAAAATGGTGGAAGTGAATATATCAACACATCTGGCGGTGCTGGTTATGCAAATGGACAACTCGTAAACACATTAGAAGTTGGAGAAACGGTTAATCATAATAATGGCAAAGGCGGTAAAAATGGAAATAGTGAAGGATTTAGTTCGAAAGGAATCGTTGTGAACAGAGTTCAATTTGATGGTGATAAAGGAATGTATAAGCAAACAACTTTCTATAGAACCAGCATAAAAGGTGTGGGCGAAGAAAATAATGATTATCGTTCACAAAGCGGTTCTACAGGAAGGGCATCATTTAGAACGATAATGTCTCTAATTCCAGCGGCACAAACAGATTCGCATACTTGGGGATCCACACAGATGGCTTTTAGATATAGTAAAAAAAGTATAGAATCAAGAAAATCAAGTGGTGAAGCTTCAATTCATATGAATGGTCCTGTTAGAGACCTTGGTGGATTAGGTGGCAGAGGTGTGCTTATGTCTAAAGGTAATGCCGAAGATATCTTCTGTAAAGATGATGGTGTATTCAATCTTGATGCCCCACAAGGTATTACTTATGGTGTTCGATTAGGTCAAGGTATAGATAGTCAGGGTATGCTTTATAGAACTATTTGTCGAGGCGATAGTAGTAATCCGGATGAAGAAGATGATTATGATAACTTTAAATATACTTTCCGTTATTATTCAGAACCAAATCCAGCAGATTCAAATAAAGAATGGAAAATGTGGGATGGTGTACAACTTAGCGAAATTTCTGAAAACCTATCAGAATGGTGGCAAGGAATTATTGATAATGAAAAACATAACGAGTGGAATTATGCTTGCAGGCTTGGTTTGATTTAATTCTTACATTACTTCCAAATAAAGTAACCGAGGAGAAGTGCTAAAAGTGAAGCTAAGAGTGACGAGAGAAACATCATTATGCTTAGTTTCCAAAGGCGAGGGGAATTTGTCCCCTCGTTTTTTTGTGAGGTGGATTCTAATATTTCATCACCAAATGGAAGTACGCACAAACAATATATTCCGTCATCGTCATATTTGATTGATATATATTCTTGGCGTTCTAGGTATATAAGGATATTATCTAGACCGTCATTATCTACGCGATATTTATTAGGCATTGCAGAAATTATGTCCTTAGATTCAACTATTTTAAAAGAACCGTTAGGGCATTCTTTTGCCAGTATTTTAAGTACTAATTTTGATTTAATATCAAGCATACTATTTTATTGACAATAAAAAAAGTTTTACACAAATTAAGTATTAAATTTAACGGTTTTGGCAATAAAATAGTTGATTTTATGCAAGAACGAAAGGAAAAATTGGTTTTAAGATATTTATGTAAGGTATGTAGTGGAAAGAAAACATATCTTATTTCTCCGCACGACATAGCTAAAGAGGTATGTAATAAAGTCATACTCTCTGTTAGCGAAATTGATGAAATTATGACTGGCCTTTCGCTCCAAAATTATATCGATTTTGTTGTCTCAGATAGCAAGAATGGATATTTCTATTGTGTTAAATTAAAGAAAAAAGGACAAACATATTTATCTGATTCTAGAAAACAAAAAAAAGCATTGATGATGCTTGTACTTAGAAGTATGTTTTTGGCAACAGTCAGTTTTGTGTTTGGTTTAATATTAAAGGCAATATTTACTTAAAATATAACTTATATGATAATTTATATTGAAAATATTGTCTTTTTGCTTTAATTATAGTAAAATATCTATAGATAAAGGCGGATAAATGGATTTTGAATTAGTTTCAAATTATAAGCCTTCTGGTGATCAACCAGAAGCGATAGATAAACTTGTAGAAGGATTTAAAGACGGACTAAAAGAACAGGTTTTGTTAGGCGTAACTGGTAGTGGAAAGACATTTACAATGGCGAACCTTATTCAAAAAATGAATAGACCAACACTTGTTATTGCTCACAATAAAACTTTAGCGGCTCAGCTTTGTAATGAATTTCGTGAGTTTTTTCCACATAATAGAGTGGAATATTTTGTTTCATATTATGATTATTATCAGCCAGAAGCCTATATAGTTTCTTCTGATACCTACATTGAAAAAGATATGGCAATCAATGATGAAATAGACAAATTGCGTTTAAGTGCAACATCTTCTATACTTGAGCGAGATGATGTTATCATTGTTGCTTCAGTTTCTTGTATATATGGACTTGGAAATCCAGAGGAATACTACAATCTTCATATTTCGTTAAGAGAAGGTGAATTAATTGATAGGGATGAAGTTATTTCAAGACTTATAGATATTCAATATATGCGTAACGATGTTGACTTTAAAAGATCAAGTTTTAGAGTAAAAGGTGATACTTTGGATATTTTTCCTGCAAGCCAATCAGAACTTGCAATAAAAGTACAATTTTTTGGTGATGAGATAGAGAAAATATATAATTTTGAGCCTATTACAGGCAATCTTATAAACGAACTTAAGCACGTGGCTATATTCCCTGCAACGCAATATGCGGTTGGAAGAGAAAAAATGGTGCAAGCGTTAGAAGAAATTGAAGAAGATAGGCAAATCGCTATAAAAGAATTTGAGAATAACGGGAAATTAATTGAGGCAGAAAGAATTGGTCAAAGAGTTGCTTATGATATAGAAATGATGAGAGAGGTTGGTTATTGTAGCGGTATTGAAAATTATTCAAGATACTTTGATGGTCGCAAGTCGGGCGAACCTCCTTTTACTTTAATGGATTATTTCCCAAAAGGATTTTTGACTATAATTGATGAAAGTCATATGACCCTTCCTCAGATAAGAGCAATGTATAATGGCGATAAGGCAAGAAAACAATCTTTAGTTGAATATGGATTTAGGCTGGATGCTGCTAGAGATAATAGGCCTTTGACTTTTGATGAGTTTAACGCAAGGCTTGGACAAGTTATGTATGTTTCAGCAACACCTGCAAAATATGAACTTGAGCGTGCTGGACAGGTAGTTGAACAGGTAATTAGACCAACAGGTTTACTTGATCCTAAGATAGAAGTTAGACCAATTAAAAATCAAATTGAAGAATTAATGCTAGAAATAAAAAAGACCATTGAGAGAAAGGCAAGAATTCTTGTAACTACTCTTACAAAGAAGATGGCAGAAAGTTTGACAACGTATTTGCAAGAACATAATTTTAAAACAAAATATATGCATTCTGAAATTGATACAATGGAAAGAGTTGAAATTGTAAACGGACTTAGACAGGGAGAATTTGATGTGCTTGTTGGAATCAACCTTTTAAGAGAGGGACTTGATATGCCAGAGGTTGAACTTGTTTGTATTCTAGATGCCGATAAGGAAGGGTTTTTAAGAAGTGAGGGAGCATTAATACAAACAATAGGTAGGGCTGCAAGAAATGCAAATGGAAGGGTAATTATGTTTGCCGATGTTATGACTGACTCAATGAAGCGAGCAATTGATGTAACTAATGAAAGGCGAAAATTACAGGAAGAATTTAATGAGAAAAATGGAATAGTTCCAAAGACAATAATTAAGGAAATAAAAAATAGTCTAGAAATAACTAAGAAAGTAAGCGATGGTAAACTTAAGAAAGAGGAAATTCCAGCACAGATAGAAAAACTTACTGCAATGATGAAAGTTGCATCAGGAGCACTAGACTTCGAGAGGGCAATAGAACTCAGAAATCAAATTCAGAAATTAAGAAAAAGATTAAATGGAAGATAAAAGGCATCTTGATTGATGCCTTTTTTGATTTTTAAATAAATTTTAATAAAAACTTAAATTATTTGTCAAAAATTTTAAATTAACACGGACTTTAGCAAGGTGGCTTAAAAAATTTAATAAAAACAACGTTAACTTTCTTGCTTAGAAAATAGGTTAAGTGGTATAATTATATTATGAATGACAAGATAATTATTAAAGGTGCAAGAGAAAATAACTTGCAAAATATTGATGTTGAAATACCTAAAAATCAGTTGATTGTTTTTACTGGTGTCAGTGGCTCTGGAAAATCTAGTTTGGCCTTTGGCACTATTTTTGCTGAAGGACAAAGGCGTTATGTGGAAAGTCTTTCTTCCTATGCTCGTCAATTTTTAGGACAGGCTCAAAAGCCAGATGTGGAAATGATTGAGGGGTTAAGTCCAGCAATTTCTATTGACCAGAAAACTACAAATCATAATCCTCGTTCAACGGTTGGAACTGTAACCGAAATATATGATTATTTAAGATTGCTTTTCGCAAGAGTTGGCGTTCCTTATTGTCCTCATTGTAAAAAGCCAATAGACCAGCAAACTGTTGACCAAATTGTTGACAGCGTTCTTTCTTATGGAAATGGAAGTAAGATTACAATCTTAGCGCCTACAGTTCGTGGTCAAAAGGGGGCTTTTGTTAAGGCTTTTGAAAGTTACAAAAAATCAGGTTTTGTTCGTGTACAAGTTGACGGAAGCATATATTCTCTTGATGAAGAAATTAATCTTGATAAAAATTTAAAACATAATATAAGTGTTGTTATAGATAGAATTGTTCTTAAAGAAGGTGTGTCGGCAAGACTTACAGACTCTATTGAAACAGCGGTAAAACTTGCGGAAGGGCTTGTTGTTATCGACAAAGACGGTGAGGAAAATTTATATAGCACAAATTATGCTTGTCCTTATTGTGGTTGGACGCTTGAAGAAGTCACTCCACGATTATTTTCATTTAATGCGCCTTTCGGTGCTTGCCCAACTTGTGCTGGCCTTGGAACCTACTCAGACATTGATGAAAACATTGTCTTAAAAGACGGTGATTTATCGGTGAGAGAGGGGGCATTTAATCTAACTGGTTGGAGAATGGATAATGGTGGACTTGCTGCAAGATACTTTTTAGCACTTTCTAAAAAATATGGCATCGACTTGGATGTTCCAGTAAATTCTTTGTCACGAGAACATAAAAATATTTTACTTTATGGTAATAATGGAGAAAGGCTTGAAATTTACGATAATGATAAGCAAAATAAGACTTTTGAGCATTATAATGGTAAAAAAGCATTATCTTTTGAGGGTATTATAAACAATCTCAAAAGAAGACTTGCAGAAAGCAAAAGCGATTTTATTAGATTTGAGATCGGTAAATTTGTCCATGAAATGACCTGTCCAACTTGTAAGGGAAAAAGGTTAAACGAGAGTGCATTGTCTGTAAAAATAAAAAACAAAGATGTTGCTCAGGTTTGCGATATGTCGGTTGTTGACCTCATTCCATTCTTTGAAGATTTAAATCTCTCAGAGGAAAAAACAGAAATAGCAAGAAGTATATTAAAAGAAATAAAGGCGAGATTGCAATTTTTATCTGATGTTGGACTAGAATATTTGACCCTTTCTCGTTCTGCAGAAACTTTGTCGGGTGGAGAAGCACAAAGAATAAGACTCGCTACGCAAATAGGTAGTGGACTTTCTGGAGTTATGTATATACTTGATGAACCATCAATCGGACTTCATCAGAGGGATAACGATAGACTTATTAAAACTCTTAATCATCTTCGTGATTTAGGAAATACTCTTATTGTTGTAGAACACGATGAAGATACTATAAGAAGTGCTGATTGGATTGTTGATGTTGGACCTTATGCAGGTGTGCACGGAGGTAAGATTGTAGGAAACGGAACTCTAAAAGATATTATGGAATCCTCTCAATCTATTACGGCAAAGTTTTTGAGAGGTGAGGAAAAAGTTGAAATTCCAACTACTAGAAGAAGAGGAGAAAAATATCTTCTAGTAAAAGGTGCTAGAGAAAATAACCTTAAAAACATTGATGTAAAACTTCCTTTGGGTGTATTTACTTGTATTACGGGTGTGTCAGGGAGTGGAAAATCATCTCTTCTTAGTGATATAATTTATCCTTATTTATCTAATGAACTTAATAATAGCAGGCTTGAACTTGGTCATTTTGATACTATTGAAAATGTAGAGTTTCTTGATAAAGTCATAAATATTGACCAATCGCCAATAGGTAGAACTCCTCGTTCAAATCCGGCGACTTATGTTGGTATGTTTTCTTATATCCGTGAACTATTTGCTGCAACCCCTGATGCAAAGGCGAGAGGGTATGGACCTGGAAGATTTTCATTCAATGTAAAAGGTGGAAGATGTGATGCTTGCGAAGGTGCTGGTGTAAAAGAAATTGAAATGTATTTTCTTCCTGATATTGTTGTTCCTTGTGAGGCGTGTAAGGGAAAGTGTTACAATAGAGAGACTTTAGAGGTTAAGTATAAAGGAAAAACTATTGATGAAGTACTTGATATGACAGTAGAGGAAGCACTTAAATTCTTTGAAAATATACCTTCAATTAAAAATAAGGTGCAAGCACTTCACGATGTTGGACTTGATTATATAAAACTTGGTCAACCGGCTACAACACTTTCTGGTGGTGAAGCACAGAGGGTTAAACTCGCTACTGAACTTTCAAAGCGTTCTACTGGAAAGACTATTTATCTTTTAGATGAGCCAACTACAGGCTTGCATATATATGATGTAAAAAAACTTATTTCAATATTAAATAGGCTTGTTGAAAATGGTAATACAGTTGTCGTTATTGAGCATAATCTTGATATGATAAAATGTGCTGACAATATAATTGACTTAGGGCCAGAAGGTGGAAATGGAGGGGGACAGATAGTTGCACAAGGGACTCCAGAAGAAGTGGCAAAAAATAAAAAATCATATACAGCTCAGTATTTAAGAAAAATTTTAGCAAACTAAATTAGCATTAAAATAGTTAGAGTTTTATAAAAAACAAATGAAAAGATTAAAAAATTAAAACACATATTTTTAATTCTATCAATAAAGTAAATTTAAAAATATGCAATAAAAAAGGTTATCAATTCGATAACCTTTTTGTTTTAATTAAATTAATTCATTTAATTTATCCTTATCTTCCTCTAAAAGGTCAGCACTTTCGACTGCTTTAGATTTCGTTCCCTGTTCAGATGCTTTGTCTCTTAATGCAATATAAATTTCTTTATATTCATCATTTGTAGTACCATCTGGATTCATATAGTAAGACTCGATAATTTGTTGAATCTTTTCTTGATTTGAAAGTTTGAAGTGGCTGAATAAGCGAGCAAGTTGTGGATATACATCTGGACTTTCAGCAACTTGTTGTTGAATATCTGCAAGAACCATCTTTGGAGATTTAATACGAAGTTGTTTTTTACCTTTAGCAACTTTAAGGATAGGGTCTGCAGAAAGTATTCTATAGTATTCCTTAATTGCGCCTTCGTGTCCAGCAGTAGCGATAACACCGTGCTTTCCTAAGAGTGATTTGTTAAATTCAACATCTTCAATATCAAGGTTTGTCTTTTGTTTTGATCTTACTTGTTTGTAAATAGACATCATTCTATCAAGTTCTGAATATCTATCATTTGCAGCAGTGTAGAGCATATCAAGATTTTGCATTAATCTTTCTTTAGGAGCAAGTTCGCTATCTTTAGCAATTAGATCAACATCAAGTTCTCCAGCAATAAAAGCAAGAGTTTCTTCAACTTTTTCGCTTCCTCTGTAAGCCTTGTCTTGATATTTTTGTTGCATTCTATCAATAGAGTTGAGAAGGTCAAGTGTGTAACTCATATTAGGTTGAATTAATTTTTCAAATGAGTTCAAATTATTTTTGATATAATCTTCATAACTTCCAACTTTAACCATTCCTTTTGGAAGAATTACTGTTCTCTTATCAGGTAATACTTCAACTTCTCTTCCGAGAATTGCGGCAACAATTCTACCAGCAGCAGATTCAAGACTGTTAAGTTTGTTTGAAATACCATCTAGAATATGTTCGTGGTCAATTTTATCACGAAGTTCAAGAATATCTGCAGTTATGTTAAAACCGATTGTATTGTTTGTATCAAACTCTTCATCAAATTGATATCTATCACTTGCAAGAGCAGAAACAATAATTAGAGCTTTGTAATGTTTTTCATCTTCATTCTTGCAGTATCCGTCTTTACGAGGATCGTCTTCACTAAGGTAAGTTTTCTTAACATAATCAATTACAGTTGAATAGTTTTTAAGATCTTTAAGTGCAGCATATAATTGGTTTGTGGAATGAATTTCAACGCCTTCACTAAGTTCGATTTCCTCAAAAGTATTGAAGTCATACCAAGAGTCAGATTCTTGAACTTCGGCATTCTTAACAAAAGAGTAAGAAAGAGAAGTCTCAGTTGCTTCTGCAAGTTTTTTATCGGTAGAAACAAGATCTCTTAGTTCTTCGATAAGGGCAGAAACACTTTTCTTTTCTCCACCAAGTCTAGTGTTTGCAATAGAATAGAAAGCAGCAGTAAGAATATCAGCACTAACATTTCTATCTTCAAGTGTGTTGAGAATAGAAGCAGCCCAAACAAGTGATGTTGCAGATTTTCCTTCACAATCAACTCTTGTTTTTAAATTTTCAAGAAGTTCAGCAAAACCACGACCTACTGGATTGGTTTCTTCAATAGCAGTGATAAGCTCATCAACTGTAGAATTATCATTAATAGTTTCGCCAAGCATATGCTCTCTAAAACGACCTCTTCTCATTACAGAAAGAGTTGAAACATATGATTTGTTATGTCTCATTATAAATTGTGATAAATAATCTGGATTTTTGATTGCCTTTTGAAGCCAAGTTGAATCTTCATTGGTTATTAAATTAGGCAATATGTGTATAAGTTTTTCCATTATTCCCTCCATATTTATGATTATATTTTAGCACATTTTTTGTGTAATATCAATACCTATTTTAAAAAAAGTTGCTAATTTTGTAAACAGTTTTGGTATTTTTAAGGCTTAGTAACTATTTTAAGCGGAACATAGCTCCAATAGAAGGTGATGCTACATCTATTTTTATGTCTTTTCCCTCTATTATGCCAGCGCTTTTTATTTCCTCACTTATAGTTGAATAGGCGAGGTTTGGTGCATTATTTTCTCTGCTTAAATGGGAAAGAATAATTTGTCTAGTTCCAGTTTGAGCAAGGTATTCAACAGCTTCACCACTTGCTTTATTTGAAAGATGTCCATTAGGTCCATCAATACGAATTTTTAAACTCAATGGATATTTAGTGCCACTCATTAAAAGTTTTTTATCATAGTTGGCTTCGAGATATACAACTCGGCTTCCCTTTACAGAACTTAGGATCTTATCATTAGTATGTCCTAAATCTGTAAGTATACTTATCTTTTTATCTTCTTGACTAAATGAAAAGCCAAAACATTTAACATCGTGTGGCAGTTCAACAGGATCAACTATAAGTTCTTTTAAATTAAAACTTCCGTCAAACATTTTACGGTTTACAAGAGAAACTTTTTTTAGTTTATTTTCAAGACCTAGCCATACACCTTCATTAGCATAGACTGGAATGTTATATTTGCTAGAAAAAACATCCACACCTTTTATGTGGTCAGAATGTTCGTGACTTATTATTATGGCATCAATTTCATCTGGGCTTATACCGATTAGACTAAGCCTTTTTACTGTTTCAGTAGAGGAAAGACCATTATCTAAAAGTATTTTTACATTATCGTTTTCTAAGTAAGTAGAATTGCCATCACTTCCTGATGCTAAATTAATTACTCGCATAATGTAATTATATCATAAATGAGTGAAATTTGCAATATTTACAGTTGAAATTTAAGAGTAATATCATTATTAGGGTTTTTAGTACAAAAAGAAATAACAACACTTGGAGGATTTTGTTGTTTTTTATTTATTGATATGCCTATCATAGTAGTTGCCCAAACGACAAGAACTAAAAGTATAATGCCTATTAAAAACATAATTTTATTTTTCACGAAGTTATTTTAACAAATTAATATTGTTAACCCCAAAAAAGAATTTTTAATAAAAGGTCGGATAATAGCGAATAAGAAAGAAAACGCCTGTTTGCACCTTTAGCATTAAAACATTGTTGAGCTCGGGCGAGTGAGCAGTAATTAATTGATTTATATTGTTGCATATACACTTGACAAAAATATGTCAATTTGATAGAATTTAATAGTAAAAATTACCTAATTAGGAGGACATCTGATGAAAGAAAAATTTTATATTACCACACCTATATATTACCCAAGTAATAAAATGACACTTGGAAATGCTTATACGACAATAGTTTGTGATGCTTTGGCAAGATTTAACAAGAAACTTGGTAAAGATGTATTTTATTTGACAGGGACTGATGAACACGGTCAAAAAATAACTCAATCCGCATTAAAAGTAGGAAAGAGCGAAAAAGAATATCTTGATGAGATAGTAGCAGATACAAAAGATCTTTGGAAACTTTTAGATATTGAATATGATAAGTTTATAAGAACAACTGATGATTATCACGAAAAAACTGCTCAAAAGATATTCACAGAACTTTATAATAGAGGATATATCTATAAAGGTTCTTATAAGGGCTGGTATTGCACACCTTGTGAATCTTTTTGGACAGAAAGTCAACTTGTAGACGGAAAATGTCCAGATTGTGGAAGGGAGGTTAAATTCCAAGAAGAGGAAGCATATTTCTTTAAACTCTCAGAGTTTGGAGATAAACTTATTGAGTTGTATAAAAATAACCCAAACTTTTTACAACCTTCATCTCGTGTCAATGAAATGGTCAACAACTTTATAAAACCTGGACTTAATGACTTATGTGTTTCAAGAACTTCTGTAAAGTGGGGAGTCCCAGTAGAGTTTGATAAAGAGCATACTATTTATGTTTGGATTGATGCTCTTTCAAATTATATTTCAGCACTTGGATTTTTAGGAGAAGATGACAGCCTTTATAAAAAGTATTGGCCTGCAGATGTTCACGTGATTGGTAAAGAAATAGTTAGATTTCACTCAATCATTTGGCCTGCCATTTTAATGGCTCTTGATATCACACTTCCTAAACGCATTTTTGCTCACGGCTGGATTTTGTTTGGTGGCGATAAACTATCAAAGAGTAAAGAGGCGGGAGCAAAGGAATGTGTTGACCCAAGAGTGCTTGTTCCACTTTATGGTGCAGATGCCATTAGATATATGCTTTATAGAGAAATACCTTTTGGTAGTGATGGTAATTATACAACAGAGGCATTTTTAACAAGAATTAATGCGGATTTATCTAATAATTATGGAAATCTTGTATCTCGCACTTTTAGTATGGTTAAAAAATATTTCTCTTCAATCATTCCTAATGAAGATAAAGTTTCAAACGATGACAGCGATTTTAAGAACAATGTTTTAAACGAAGTAGAAGCGGTTAAAAAATATATGAATGACCTTGACCTTACAAAAGCGGTTACTTCTGTGTTTAACATTTTCACATATGCTAATACTTATATTCAAAAGGTTCAGCCTTGGGTAGTTGCAAAAGAAGAGGGTGGCGAGGCTAGATTAAAAACAATTATGAAATACCTTCTTGAAGCAATAAGAATTGGAAGTGAACTTTTATATTCATTTATGCCAGAAGCATCTACAAAAGTTTTGAATGCTTTTGGACTTGATGCAAGAGCAGAATTTTCAAACTTAGATAACTTTAATGGACTTGAAGTTTCCTCTATACTTGGGGAACTAGGAATACTTTTCCCAAGACTTGATGTAAACGCAGAAATTGAAAAGTTGCAATCTTTTGTAAAATAAAATTTTATTCAAAAGAGAAAGGGGATAAGATAATGATTAAACAAAATGATTTATCGCAGAATTTGTATCTACTTAAAAATACAAGGGCATTAAATCTTAAAAGATATAGGTTTATTCCTAGAATTAAAGAGGAAGATGCTGCTTACTCTTTTGACGGTTTAAGTTCAAATAGTTTTAGTAATAAATGGTTTTTAATAGGAAAAAGACAGTCTATTTTCAAAACTTATGATGACCCACTTTATCCTGAAGTTCGAAAAGAAAGAATTTTAAACGAAATGCTTTGTTATCGTCTTGCTACTAAACTTGGAATAAATGCAGCACCTTGTCAGCCTGCTAAATATGATGAGCACGATGGGCTTATTAGTTATAGCTTTTTAAAAGATGGCGATAAAATGATAAGCGGTACTAATATTTTGCAGGTTCTCAATTTATTGATTGCTAGAGGAACTTTTGAGAATTTTGCAATTGCTCTTCCTGAATATGCAACAAAAAATGGCGTACTTTTAGATGATGAAATAGAACTTGATTTATTCAAAATGATGGTTTTTGATTTTCTTACCATTCAAGAAGATAGACATCTTGGAAATATAATATTTATTCAAGATAAAAATGGAAATCTAAAACTTGCTCCACTATTTGATAATGAATTTGCTTTTGCTATTGTAGAACGAATGGGCACAGGAGAAAACTTTGATCTTATAAAAGCATTCTATAGTTCTACAAGACCAAGACCTTCAGAAGTTAAAAAAACTGTTACAAATGAAGCATATGATTTATTTAAAATCTCTGAAAGAGATGATAGATTTAAAGATTTCTTAAAAGAGGTAATATCTTTTGATGTAGAGAAATTCTTTAAAGAATTAGATAGTGAAATATCTATTGACGAAGATTATATAACCCATTGTAAAAAATGTTTTGAATATGGACAAGAAGCATTAAAAACCGCCTGCAAAGGAATAGAACTCGCCGATAGCGGAATAGAAGGTGATGAGGAAAGGGATATATAAAATTTATCTAAATAAAAATCCTTAGGCAAATTAAATTTGAAATAATTTGATAAAAAAACGAGACGATTTGTCTCGTTTTTTTAGTTCCAACGTGGGTTGGTAGATAATATTACTTTTCCTTCTTTTAGTGAGGCAGGTACGTCTATCGTGCGTTGATTTGCAGAGCCTTTAAATTTAAGATTCATACTTTTTTGACTTAAAACAAACTTTCCGTCTATCAATATATCAATATATTTTAAAAGTTCTTTTGCATACGGTACTGTATCACCCCGCAATACTTCAAAAAGATAACCTGTATAGCAGGCAAGTTCAAGTCCTTGTTCTTTTACAAATTGTGCTATTGGCAATAACTGCTTTGCTTGAACAAAAGGGTCGCCCCCAGAAAAGGTTACGCCTTGAATAAGTGGGTTAGAAAGAATGTCTTTTTTAATCTTTCTTAAACTTATTTTTTTGCCACCTTTGTAAGGGTGAGTTTGGGGATTGTGACAGCCTTCACAATGATGTGGACAGCCTTGTGTGAATATGCTATACCTAAGTCCTGGACCGTCTACTATGCTATCGTGTACGATACCTGAAATTCTTAATCTTGCCATAATTTCCTCTTTTTGCTAATTTTTTTGCGTTTTTTATTGATTTTTTCTTAAATTTTGATTAATTATCTTCTTTTGAATTGATTTTTAAAACGAGCCTAAAGAATTAAGACTCGTTTTAATTTGCTTTATTTTTAATTTATTTTATTAGTTTTGGAAGATTCCGTGTTTAACTCTATCGTGTTCTTCTGCACGCTTTCCATTGTTAAATCTATCGAGAGTTCCAACAAGGTATCCTGTAATTCTTCTAATGCGTTCAAAATTTCCCTTGCCGTCTGCTTCATTTCTTCCACAGTTAGGGCAATGGTCACCTATGATTCCATTATATCCGCAAACAGGATCTCTATCAATAGGGTGATTGATTGCTCCATATCCTATTCCTTGCTCTTTCATATGTCTAATAATTCTCTCAAAAGCGTCAAGGTTTGCAGTTGCATCGCCATCGAGTTCAATGTAAGAGATATGACCGCCATTGCAAAGTGCGTGGAAAGGTGCTTCAAGGTCAATTTTCTTTTCAGCAGTAATATTATAGTATACTGGAATATGGAAACTATTTGTATAATAATCTCTATTTGTAATTCCTTCTATTTCACCATATCTTTCTTTATCTATTCTAATAAATCTTCCGCTTAAACCTTCAGCTGGTGTTGCGATAAGTGAGAAGTTAAGTTTGTATTCTTCTGCTTTCTTGTCAGCAAACTCTCTCATATGTTTTACAATGTCGTAACCTATCTTCCAAGATTTTTCGCTTTCTCCGTGGTGTTTACCAGTAAGTGCAACAAGTGCTTCGGCAAGACCTATAAAACCATAGGTGAGGGTTCCGTGTTTTAGTATTTCACTTACACTTCCATTTCTTGGAAGTTTGTCTGAGTCAATCCAAACACCTTGTCCCATTAAGAATGGATAGTTGTATACGTGTTTTGATTGTTGAATTTTAAATCTATCTAGAAGTTGTTCGGTAACAAGTTCCATAAGTTCATCAAGTCTAGCATAGAATTTCTTTAAATCGCCATTTGATTCGATTGCTATACGAGGAAGGTTGATTGAAGTAAATGATAGGTTCCCTCTTCCATAGGTGATTTCTCTTGATGGGTCATAGACATTTGCCATAACTCTTGTTCTGCAACCCATATAAGCAACTTCTGTTTCAGGATGACCTGGTTTGTAATATTGTAAGTTAAAAGGTGCATCAATAAAAGAAAAGTTAGGGAACATTCTCTTTGCAGAGCATTGCATAGCAAGTTTGAATATATCATAGTTAGGATCGCCTGGGTTATAGTTAACTCCCTCTTTAACTTTAAATATAGAAATAGGGAATATAGGGGTTTCACCATTTCCAAGACCTTCTTCGGTTGCTTTAAGGAAGTTTTTCATTACCATTCTTCCCTCAGGAGAGGTGTCTGTACCAAAGTTCAAAGAAGAGAAAGGCACTTGAGCACCAGCACGAGAGTGCATAGTGTTGAGATTGTGAACAAGTGCTTCCATAGATTGATGAGTAGTTTCATCTGTTTCTTTGTATGACTTTTGTGTTGCATACTCTTTTATCTTATTATATAAAGTCTCGTCAACATCTTTAAAAGTTTCTCTTTCAGCTTTGTCGTAAGCTTTATTTTCAGCAAGGGTAGGATAAACTCCTTTTTCAGTTTCAATATCTTTAATTTTCTGAATAACTTCTTCTTCGCTAAGAGGGCCAGCTTCTTTTAAGTCATAAGCCTTGGCAAAGTTTGTTCTATAAATTTTCTTATAAGTTTTCATAACCCCAGGAGCACATCCAAAGTCAAAGTTTGGTACACTTTGTCCACCGTGCTGGTCATTTTGGTTTGATTGAATAGCAATACAAACCAAGGCAGAGTACGTTCTAATATCGTTAGGTTCTCTTACAAAACCGTGTCCAGTATGAAATCCGCCTTTAAAAAGTTTTTCTACATCAATTTGACAGCAGGTTTCAGTGAGGGTGTAAAAATCAAAGTCGTGGATATGAATATCACCATCTTGATGAGCTTTAGATTGTTCAGGGTCAACAATAGCTTTAGTAAAATAATTTTTTGCAGATTCTGAACCAAATTTAAGCATAACTCCCATAGGGGTGTCACCATCAATGTTTGCATTTTCTCTTTTAAGATCGTTATCTTTTGCATCAGAGTTGTTAATTTTATCAAAAGTCTTCATAAGATTTGTGTTGAGTTCTCTTACCTGGTTACGCTTGTTGCGATAAAGGATATATGCTTTTGCGACATCATCGTGTCCTTTTTTCATAAGCACGCGTTCTACTATATCTTGAATTTCTTCAACAGTTGGCATTTTACCATCAGAAAACGTTTTGTCAATTTCCTCTTCAACACAAAGAGCAAGTTTTTTAGCAATTTTAAATTCTCTGTCACCTACAGCATTCATTGCTCTTGAAATGGCGTTTTCAATTTTTGAAATATCGAATTGTACTTTTCTGCCATCTCTTTTCATAATATTCTTTACCATTAGTTACTCCTTTAATCTAAACCACAATATGTAGTACTCGTTATGTTTTTATAAAGCACATTTTGTGGCGTACGTGATATATCTTAATTCTTTTAAAACTGAAAGT
>CARXKP010000002.1:0-26179 GCA_949096025.1 uncultured Eubacteriales bacterium | reverse complement strand
ATAAATCTATAACCGACACCTAAAAGAAAAAGAGAGAAGAGCATTAAAAATTTTTTTACGGCAAAATGAGCTAAATTTTTACAAAAATTATTTTTTTAATTTGTCCTTTATTTGTAAAAAATAATTTATGCAACGTAAACTATAGTAAGGCGACAATTTCTTTGAATTTAAAACCTTGAGCAAAAATTTATTGTAGAAATATTTTTAATAAATTTGCTACAATCTATTGATTGAATTGAAAAAATATGTTATCATAAAAGGGAGAGGAGGAAAAACATTATGACTTCTGCTTTAATTGGATGGATTGCATCCATTTTATTCATCTTAATTTTGGTTGGGGGATTCTTTGTTGGCTTCTGGAGAGGCTTCAAACGCTCAACCGCAAATCTTATATTCTCTGTAATAGGAGTAATAATTGCATTCTTTATCACACCAGTGATTACGAATGCTGTACTTGGTATCCAAGTTAATTATGAAGGATCACAGGTACAACTTAAAGATCTTGTTTACGAAATGATCATTTCAATCGGTGACGTAAAACAAATGATCTCTACAAATGCGAACTTAAAGACTTTAGTCGCAAATTTGCCAGCGGCATTATTTAGTACTTTAATCTTTATCATCGTTACAATCCTTGTTGAAATGGTTATCTATATAATATACAAAATTTGCAACTTTGCATTCATCAAGGGACCTAAGGGTGGGAAATTGTTTGGTGGTATCGTTGGAGTAGCAAAAACTTTTATCGTTACAATTATCGCATTTATGCCATTTGCTGGTCTTATCGGTCTTGCAAATAACTTGACTACTGCAAATGATTATTCAATTCGCACTGCATCAGTTCAAACAGTTACAGAAGACACTGAAGGACAAGAGGACGAAACAAAGATTTACAGTCTTGCAGCTGATCAGTTGCCAAACGAGGCAGTTATTGTAATTCGTGGACTTGAAAATAATATGCTTACAAAATGCAGTTCTCTCTTTGGCCTCGACAATGCTATGTTTGATTACTATAGTGGAGTGAAGGTTGATGGCGGAAAAGTTCATATTAGAGAAGAACTTCAAAATGCTTATGATGTTGCAGATTTTGGATATCAAATTAGCAAATATGAAATGAAAGATATTGATTTCTCTGTTATTAATTATGATAAACTCTTAGAAGCAGTAAATGCTTTTACAGGTTCTGATTTATTTAAGCAGATAATTTCTAAAACAGTTTATGATGTTATAGTAGATTACGACAAATATACATTCATTCCAACTGATTCAGAAATAAATGATATTCTTGTAGAACTTGGAACAAACCTTGCTACTGTTGAAAATGTTAGTACATATTTTAGCAGTGATATTGATAAATTAGTAAAAACTTTCAAAACTGTTGGAAAGAGTGGTATTATTAATGATGTATTAGCACTTGAAACTAACAGCATTGAAAACCTTGCTGATGTTTTGACAAGTGAAGATAATGTTGAAGCATTTGAAGCAGCAATTAATAATGTATTTGCTTTAAATACAGTTCAAGATAGCATTTCAAGTGTTATGCAAACTGTTGTGACTAAAGTATCTACTGAACTTGATGAGGTAAGCATTAATTCAGCTGATATCAGTGAAAATGGATGGAAAGAAATCGCAAGTTCTATTACAACTGTTGTAAAAGACTTTGCTGAAGTTTCAAAAATTGTAAATGTAGGCGATGTACTTGCAGATCCAACAGTGCTCTTAGATAAGACAAAGCACTATGACCTTAATTCACTTACTCAAAAAATTGGTGATATAATTGACCAAGTGAGAACAAACAAGTTACTTCAAACTGCTGACAATAAACCAGTAGTAGATAAGATGCTTGAAAAGAATAAACTTGCTCTTCCAAAAACTAAATTAACATCTATTGATGGAAAACAAGTTGATATCAAAACTTATAAAGATTTAATGAAATTTGTTGCCCCATCTCTTATCAAAATTAGAGATGAAGGAATATATGATCTCGCAACAGGGAATAGCACAACAGTTGAAAAGGTTGTTTCTCTTGGAGAAATCGTTTCAAAAGAAAATAATGCAACACTTCTTGCTGATATTGTTATGCCATTATATCAAATAGATTTTACTAGAGATATTATTGTAGATACTCTTACATCTGAACTTGGCACTGAATATATTAACCTCGGTGTTCTTAATGGCTATGATGAATGGAATAGTGACCTTGCACTCATTTCAAATATGCTTATTACTTTAAGTAGTAGTACAGTTAATGATACAACATACTTAGAACTTGCAGTAAATAATAAATTTGACAAAGTATTAAGTAGCCTTACAAGCACTACAGTAGAAGGAGTTGTAAAACCAATTCTTACTGCAAAAGCAACAGAACCTCTTAGAGTTAAATTATTTGATGGATTAAAAGCAGAACTCGACAAATATACTAATGTTGAAACTACAATTTCTCTTAATGGAGTAAGTTTTACAGGCGAAGATAGTCAAACTCAAGAAGTTATTGATGTTCTTGAAGCATTTGTTGAAATTAATAAAATAAATATCGGCAGTATTGCCAATGCAAAACACGAAAGTGTTGCAGCTCTCTTTGAAGTAATGCAACTTAACGCTTATAGAACAGTAAAACTTGAAGGCAAAGAGGCAGAGGGTATTCTTGCAGATGCATTCGTAAATCTTGTAAATGCATATAAAGATGCTTATAGCGATGTTGTAGATTATATTGAAGAAAATGAAGAATTATGTGAAGAACTTGGCGTTTCTAGTCTTGCTCCAGAAAATTATGTTAGAATTGACTTTGCTCAATTAATCGAAGTAATGGATAGAGTAAATGGGGAAATTGCAGGTTAAGGCTTAAAAATAAAGGAAACAAAATGGAGTTTAGACATATACCTGTTCTTCTTGATAAAGTCATAGAAGGATTGGATATTAAAAATAACGGCATTTATGTAGATTGTACAATGGGAGGTGGCGGTCATTCTAGTGTGATCGCCACTAATCTTTCTATAGAAGGAAAACTTATAGGATTTGATAGAGATATTGAAGCGGTTAATGTTTGTCGCAAAAAGTTTGCAACAAACAAGAATGTAGAGGTAATTCACGCAAATTTTAAAGATTTTCCTTCTATTTTACAAGAAAGAGGATTAAAAGAAAAAATAGATGGTATTCTTGTTGACTTAGGGGTAAGTTCTTATCAAATTGATAATGGCGAGCGAGGGTTTAGTTTTCTTCGCGAAGGTCGCCTTGATATGAGAATGGATACATCTCAAGAAAAAGACGCTTATTTTATAGTAAATAATTATCCAAAAGAAAAACTTATTAAAATTCTTTACCAATATGGGGAGGAGAGCAATGCAAAACGCATTGTAGAAAATATATGTGAGTACAGAAAAGTTAAACCTATTGAAACGACTAGCCAGCTTAAGAATATTATTGAAATGTCTTTTCCTAAAAAAGTTATATATGGAAAGGGCGGAGTGTCAAAAAAAACCTTTCAGGCAATAAGAATAGAGGTGAATGGTGAACTTGATGGACTTGATGAGTTTTTAAGAGAGTCGATTTCAATGCTAGCAAAGGGTGGCAGAATGGCGGTTATAACCTTTCATAGTCTTGAGGATCGCATTGTTAAAAATGTGTTCAAAGAATTTGCCACTGACTGCATTTGTCCTCCAAAAACTCCTATTTGTATTTGTGGGCATAAAGCAGAGATAAAATTAGTCAATAATAAACCGATAACTGCTGGAAAAAGTGAACTTGAATTTAATTCAAGAAGCAGTAGTGCAAAACTTAGAGTTATAGAAAAAATTTAGATAGAATTAATGTAATACTATTAAAAGGAGGCGAATATATTATGAGTGAAAAAACTTTGCTTAAAGAAATTGTTAAAGAGAAGAAAATTGAAACTGAAAAACAGGTCGAAAGTCAATTAGAAACTGAAAAGGTTTCAGAAAAAGAAATATCTCATCAAACTCCTTTACCAAAGGAAGAGAAAAGAATAAATATTTTTTCTTCAGCATCGTTTCCTGCCATAGAAATAGAAAGATTGAAAAAAAAGTATGCAGAAAATGAAGAGGAAGAGGAAATTAACCGCATCGAAAGCAAAGTTTCTTCTGCGATTGAAAAGCCTAACTATGATACTATGGAAACTCTTACTGAGGTTGAACGTAAAAAGATTTTTGTTTTTAAAGATTCATCTACTGCCAAAACGAAAAAGCCAAATAAATTCAAAGTATTTATTTTTTCAATTTTGTTTGCTTTCTTTACGGTATGGAGTATTGTGAATGTTGCGACTATTGACAATGTATCAAGTCAAATATCACAAGTTTCTTCTGAATATTATAATATGAATCTTCCAAATTATCTTTTAAAACTCACTCAACTTGATGCGACCAGTACCGAAAATATGGAAAATCTGTTTGAAACTATTCCTGAAGATATTGTTTCTCCTACGCAAGTTGATGAGCAGTCAAACTGGTTCGACAGGTTTTGTAATTTCTTAGGAGGCTTATTTGGAGGTTAATCTTGAATAAAGCCTTTACATTATATTCATTTAAAAAGAGGATATTAGCAGTTTTACTGGTGATATCCTTTGTTTTTTGTTCACTTGTTGTAAGACTTTTTGTTATTCAAATTATCAATGGACAAGAACTTCAATCTAAAGCGACAGATCAATGGACAAGAGATTTATCTATTGTTGCTCCAAGAGGAACTATTTATGATAGAACTGGCTCATCTCTTGCAGTAAGTTATACTACTTATAATGTTTATGTTAGAGGTAGAGAGATAAAAGAACCATCTGTTGTCGCTATTCATCTTTCTGAAATCTTAGATTTGCCATTTGAAAGTTTATATACCAAAGTAAGTAATAAAAAGACAAGTGAAGTTTTGATAAAAATGCAGGTAGAAGGGGAAGATGCTGAAAGTATTTATAAATTAGGTTTATCTGGAGTTTATCTTGCAGAAACTTCAAATAGATACTATACTTATGGTAATTTACTTTCTCAAGTACTTGGTTTTATTAGTATTGATAATGTTGGGCAAACTGGACTTGAAGCCTATTATAATAATTTATTAAAGGGTAAAGATGGTTATAGTTATGTCCAAAGCGACCTTCAAGGTAAGGAAATAGGTGGCTCGCTTAGGTATTATGTCGGTGCAATTCCTGGTGAGGATCTTAAGCTTACTATTGATAGTAAAATGCAACTCATCTTAGAGCAAACCCTAGAAAAAATTATGGTGGAACAAAAAGCAAAAAGTGTTACAGGCTTGATACTTGATGTTAATAGCGGTGGAGTGTTATCTTTATCATCGAAACCAAGTTTTGACTTAAATGACATTCCTCGTGATAATCTTGAAGAGTTGTTTGAAAATAGTAAAATTAAAGCAGGAACGGATATTTATGAACCTGGTTCTACTTTTAAAATTCTTACAGTTGCAGCAGCATTAGAGGAAGGGTTGACAACTCTACAAGATAGATTTTATTGCCCAGGCTTTAGAATTGTTGATGGCGAGCGTATTAAATGCTGGCGAACTATTGGTCACGGAAGTCAAACTCTAACTGAAGCATTTGCTAATTCTTGTAACTGCTGTTTTATGGATTTAGCGTTAAGGCTTGGCAAAGATAAATTTTATAAATATATGAATAAATTTGGCTTAGGACAAAAAACTGGAATTGATATGACAGGCGAAGCTGGTGGAATTCTAATGGCTAAAAAGCTAGTTAGAAATGTAGACCTTGCTCGTATGGGCTTTGGTCACGCTATTGCAGTTACCCCTCTTCAATTAACATCAGCGGTTGCATCTATAATAAATGGCGGAACATTTAATAGTCCACATTTAGTTTTGGGAGGTTCTCCAATAAAAGAAAAAAGAAGTGAAAGTGGAATAATTAGTGCTAGAACATCTGAAACAGTCAATTCTCTTCTGGAATTTGCCGAGAATAAAACAGGAAAATATACCTTTGTAGAGGGATATAATGTTGGAGGAAAAACTGGTACAGCGCAAAAATATAAGGAAACTGGAGGAATAGATAGAGGGAAATATATTTCAAGTTTTATTGGGACATATCCAGCAGATAAACCTCAATATTTAGTTTTTATTATGGTAGATGAACCAAGTAATGGTGCATATTATGGTAGCATAGTAGCAGCACCATACGGTAAAGAAGTATTTATAAAACTATTTGATTACCTAAATGAACAACGTCAAGATGAAAATGTGGTAATAGAATATGTAGAAATGCCAGATTTACAGAATAAAAGTTTGACAGAATGTGCTCTAATTTTGAAAGAACTCGGTCTAGAATATGAACTGGATGGAGAAGGTGAATATATTACAAGGCAGTTACCGCCAGTAGGAAGTAAGATTGCAAAAGGTACAACGATACTATTGATTACAGATTAGAGTATTTTGACAATTTTCTTGTAAAAATAGGTTGAATTTATTAAAAATAGCTAATTTAAAATTATAGCCTTCTTTTTGTGAAGATTATTTTGCATCCTTTTTTTGTCTAGAATAAATATATAAGCCCTATATTTTAAATTTAATCAAAAATTGTTTGATTTTATATTTAAATTGGATTAAAATTATAATATGAATGTTTGGATAATTATTGGTCTTGTAATTGCAGCAGCGGTTCTTTTATGCTTTCTACTTGCGGTAGCAAATTTTTCCTATGACAAGTTTATGGAAAGATATAAACAAATGGATAATACAGAAGCAAATACTTCTATGACTCCAGTCGAATTTGCAAATAGGGTAATTGCAAAATATATTAAACGACGACTTGAAATCGTACAAATTTCAAGGCAGGCAGGAGATGCTTATGGCGGTGGAAAGTTATATCTTTCTTCTAATTCTATCTATAAAAAATCGCTTGCCTCATATACTATTATTGCTCACGAACTTGGTCACGCACTTCAAGATGTTTCTGGGAATATGCTGAAAGTTTTGCACGCTTTAAGAAGAACTGGAAGAGTTTTAGGTGTACTTATGCTTCCAAGTTTAATTGCAGGACTGGTACTTTTATTTTTTGGTGAAACTTTATTTATAGTTGGATGCGGTTTAATAGGGCTTAGTGTATTAATTTTTATAATGGCTTTGATTGTTAGGTTAAGGCAAATTTCAATTGAAAAAGATGCTTCTAAAAAGGCGATGATGTTTTTAGAGGATTACTTTGATGAAAGAGAACTTAAACTTTGCAGAAAATTATTGAGTGATGCCAAACTTACCTATTGGGCAGGATTTTTAAGGCTTATACTTATTTGGACAGGAGTTTCAAGAAAAGAAAGTTTATTTAATTAGGAGGTAATATGGATTTTATTGCTGGGTATATAGCGTGTAGTTTTATTTTGGTTTTTGCTATAATTCTTTCAATTTTTGCACAAGCAAAAGTTACAGGAACATTTAGTCGTTATAGCGAAGTTCCATCTTCATTTGATATGACAGGAGCAGAACTAGCTGAAAAGCTTGCTTATGAAAAAGGAGTAAATATAAATATAGGTGTTTGTCGCGGACAGTTAACAGACCATTACAATTCAAGAACTAAAACACTTAATATTTCAGAAGCAAATTACAATTCAAAATCACTTGCGGCTCACGCTATAGTTGCTCACGAATTTGGTCACGCATTGCAAGATAAGGAGAATTATGCTCCATTAAAAATAAGACAGATAGTAATTTCTGTAAGCAATATTATTTCATCACTTTTATTACCTATAATAATTGTTGGGCTTCTTCTTGAATTTTTATTTTTCACTATAGCCGGACCGATAATCATTTATGCTTATGTAGGTATTTATGCTGTTGCAGTAATTGCATCGCTTGTAACCCTTCCAGTTGAATTTAATGCCTCTTCTCGTGCAAAGAAATTGTTATTTGATATGGGAGCTACAAGTCAAGAAGAAGTAGAAGGTACAGGCAATCTATTAAATGCTGCTGCGATGACGTATGTTGCTTCACTTCTTGTGTCGCTTGCATACTTTATAAGAATATTGTTTATTCTTTTGTCTGTAACGAAGAGAGATTGATATTGACAAATTGTGGTATTAGTGATAGAATAACTATCATAAATATTGTAGATTTAATTTATTAAGTGAATTGATTTAATGATATACAAGGAGATAAAAATGAATAGAGAATTAGAAAAGAAAATGTTAAACTTTGTTGATTCAATAGTTGCTAGATACAAAAGTACTACGGAAGTTTATAATAAATTAATAGATTTTACTACTTATCTTGGTTATACTGAAGCAGATGAAGATTTGAGTGATGAATTTAAGAAACTCTTTGGTACTAAAATTTTAAATGCAGTCGTTGAAGGCGGGGAAACTACTTTTTCAAAAGCCTATTCAAATCTTGTAGAGAAAAAACCTTTAAATATTTCAAGGAAACATTATTCAGGTAAATACTTTGATTTTGACGGTGCTGTTGGACATTTATATGAAAAAGACGAATGTTCTTTAAAGGAAAGTATTCGCCTTAGTGCTATGTCAAGTTGTGGTTATTCTTCGTCAAATAGTCGTTGCGGAAGTTCATCTAGTAGCAGTTGTGGAAGTTCTAGATCTTCGAGAAGTAGTTGTGGAAGTTCTACTAGTTCAAGCAGTTGCGGTAGTAGTTATGGAAGTTCAAGGTGCTAATATATGGCAAATGTTGTTGAACTATTTGATAAAAAGATAAATTTTAAAGATAATATTTGTACAAGTCAATATGGGGAACTTAAAATAGGTAAAAATATGCGATATAACTTATATATCAGCATAACAGATGTTTGCCTTGCAAGTTGCCCTTTTTGTAATAATAATACTGTAAAGAAAACGACAGTTACAGAAACTAAATTTGATTTAGAAAAATTAGAAATGGTTTTAAAGGAACTTATAAGTAAAAGGTTGTTAAATAGGATAGGGATAACAGGCGGAGAACCACTTTTAAATCTGCCACTGCTTAATGAGGTATTAAATTTAGTTTATAAAATATGCGGAGATAGACAGATTGTAACAATCAATACAAATGGAGTAAATCTTGAAAGGTTGTTTGAACTAGATTGTATAGAAAAAGTTTATGGTGTACACATTTCTCGTCATCATTATGATGATGAAATAAATAATTCTATTTTTGGATTTAAGACAGCTAACCTTGAAGAAATAAAAGAAGTAATTAAAAAATCTAAAAATAAACAGTTAATAAGATTAAATTCTCTTATTATAAAAGGGTTAATTGATACGCCAGAAGAGGTGCAAAAATATTTGGAGATGGCTGGAAATGTTGGAGTTTTTCGAGTTGGCTTTGTTGGTCTTATGCCTCTTAATGATTATTCAAAGGAACATTTTATTGAATATAAAACAGTGTTTGAAAAACTTTCATCATCTGTTACTGTAAAGAAGTTTTATAATAGTGATGTTTGCGATTGCATAAATGGAATGTATATGCATACAAACGGAGAACTAATAGAGTTTTATGCTAGAAATGTTAGAAATCTTTGTCCAAAGACTGTTGGACAATTAAGTTATACCGCGGATAATAAATTGTGTGCTGGTTTTAATAATCAAATAATTTAAGGAAAACTCTACTAAAATGAACGAAAAAATGATAAAATTTAAGAAATTAATTAAAAACGACAAATTAAATACATCTTATCCAGTCGATAAAGAAGATTGGCTAAAGTATAGAAAGGAAGGAGAGTATCTTTTCTTTAATAATGAAGATAAACTATGCTTTTATATTCATATTCCTTTTTGCAGGTCAAAATGTAAATTTTGTGAATATGTAAAATATGTTAATGATGATATAGACGGTGAAAGTACTTATATTGATATTTTAATTAAAGACATAACTTCCTTTTTACAATTACATAATAATTTTACTTTATATGGTCTAGATATAGGTGGTGGAACTCCAACAATACTTGAAGAAGAAAACTTTAAAACAATATTACAATTCATTAAAAATAAAGTATTCTCTAAATTAAAATTGTCAGACGATTTTGAGAGTAGTATAGAGGGAACTTTTGCAAGTGTTAGTGAGGAAAAGATAAAAATCATTTCACAATGTGGTATTAAAAGAATTTCTTTTGGCTTGCAAACTGTAAATAAAAAGTTTTTAAAGGATAATGATAGATCATTCCCTCCACTTGAAAGAATGGTTCAGGTTTTAAATTGGTGCAAGCAATATAAAATAAAAAAAGTAAATATTGATTTAATGTATGGATTAAAAAATCAAACTAAGAAGGATTTAAAAAATAGTATTGCAACTATTGAATATTTAAAGCCTGAGCAGGTGACTTTATATGAATTTCGCACAAACATATTAAATATAAAGGAAAATAAGACAAAATTACAGTTATTTAACGAATATAAATTCCTATATAAACAACTTATTAAACTAGGCTATAAAGGTCAGTTTGGGCAGAATACTTTTTCTTTTGGTGATGATTTAGGACTTTCTTCATATATAAAGAACCGTATGCTTAATAATATTTCATATAAGGGCTTTGGCATATCTGCACAAAGCAAAAATTCAATGGGAGTTGCTTATAATATTGGCAAAAGTGATAAACCTTTAAAAGATTGTCTTAAAGAAGGGAGTTTTATTGAAGAAGATGTTTATATTCTGCCAAAAGAGGAATTGCTTGCAAAATATGTAGCAATCAGCGGATATTGTGGAAGATTTAATTTGAAAATAATGGAAGAAATATTAAATTGTGACCCTTTAAAATATTTTTCAGAAGAATTTGAATTTTTATTGTCTAAAAATTATATCAAAATAGATAATGATGAAGTTATCTTAACAAGACGAGGATTTTTGCATTATGGAGCGGTACTATCTTTATTTTATCCGCACAAAGATTAATAATAGGTTTATAGTATAAATTTTATGGAGATGAGTTTATGAACAATAAAAGTTTTAGTAAGAAAATAAATTATTCAGATTTTGAAAGCATAATTCCTACGGCATTACATACTGCATATCCATTAATATTTACAGATATTACTTATTCACAGGAGATTTTTAATCAACTTGCAAAAAATGGCTTTGAAGATGAATTAAAAAATGATAAGTTGGTTTTTGAACTAGAAGCAAGACATAAATTGATAGATAAGTTTGTAAAAGAATCTGGTGTTAAACAAATTTTGGAAATAGCCAGTGGTTTTACAGCTAGCGGTCTGAATATTTGTAAAGAGGATGAAAAAATAAAATATGTAGAATTTGATTTACCTCAAGTTATCAGAAAGAAAAAACAGATTTTAAAATCAATAACAACATTGCCAAATAATATGTTTTTTGTTGAAGGCAATGCTTTAAACTACAATGATTTAGAAAAGACATTAAAATATTTTGATTTGAATAAACCTATTGTTGTAGTTAATCAGGGACTTTTGCGATATCTTGATTTTAATGAAAAACAGATAGTAACTGAAAATATATATAAAATAATTTCTAAAAAAAATGGACTATGGATCACCTGTGATTTTACGCCGGCAAAATTCATACAATCACAAAATAAAAATTTGTCAGATAACATATCAAAAGATTATAATAAGAGTTTATCTAATATTACTGACAGAAATAATATAAACTGGCGTTTTAAAGATAAAGAAGAAGTTGAACGATTTTTAAATAAAAATAATCTAACAATAGAATGGCACGAATTTACAGAAAGTATAAATATGTTGTCATCTAAAGCAAGATTTGCTTTAATTGATGAACAGGTTTTACCTTACCTTGAAAATGCCTATGTTGGTATTATAAGATTATTATAAAATTTATTAATAAAAAAGACAAATTGATAAATTTTTCAATATGTCTTTTTTTTTTAATAATTTATTATATTTAAGCCATTTTTAGTTAAATTTAATTCTTTTTTCAATGACATCAACAAGTTGGTTTACATTAATACGTTCTTGTTTCATAGTGTCTCGGTCTCTGATTGTGACTGTGTCATCTTCAAGAGTGTCGAAGTCAATGGTAATGCAGAAAGGAGTTCCTATTTCATCTTGTCTACGATAACGCTTGCCGATAGAGCCAGCTTCATCATAATCACACATAAAGTTTTTAATAAGAGTGTTGTATATCTCTTTAGCTTTATCACCTAAATTCTTTTGAAGAGGAAGTACAGCAACTTTATATGGTGCGATTGCAGGGTGGAAGTGCATTACAACTCTTGTTTCTCCATTTTCAAGTTGTTCCTCATCGTAAGCTTCACATAGTAGAGCAAGAGTTAATCTATCTGCTCCGATAGAGTATTCAATTACAGTTGGAATATATTTTTCATTTGTTATTGGGTCGAGGTAATACATATTTTTACCGCTAAACTCCTGATGTCTTGTTAAATCCCAAGTTCCACGGTGATGTATACCATTTAATTCCTGCCAACCCATAGGGAATAGATATTGAATATCACAAGCTGCTTTTGCATAGTGGGCAAGTTTGTCGTGATCGTGGAATCTTAAATGTTCATTTTTGAGTCCAAGGTTTTCTACAAAGGTAATCGCTCTTTTTTTGTAATCTTCATAGGTTTCCATACTGCTTTCTTCTTTGCAAAATTTTTGAAGTTCCATTTGTTCAAATTCAATAGTTCTAAAGAGGAAGTTTCCAGGAGTTATTTCATTTCTAAAAGATTTCCCAATTTGAGCAATAGCAAATGGTACTTTAGCTCGAGTAGAGCGTTGAACATTAAGAAAGTTTACATATTCACCCTGACAGGTCTCTGGACGAAGATAAACAACATCAGAAGCATCACCAGTCATTGCTCTTGAAGTAGTAAACATAGGGTTAAATTTTCTGATAGGAGTGAAATCTCTCTTTCCGCAAACGGGGCATCTTACATCGTGCTCTTCAATGTATGCTTCCATTTCTTCATTAGTCATACCCTCTGCTGAAATTTTTCCTTTGCTATGATTTTCAATTAAGGTATCGGCTCTATGCCTAGTTTTACAGTTTTTGCAATCCATTTTTGGGTCACCAAAACTTTCAACGTGACCTGAAGCCTGCCAAACAGTAGGATTCATAAGAATTGCTGCATCAACTCCATAAGTTTGAGGGTCTTCTTGAACAAATCTTTTCCACCAAGCCCGTTTAATATTGTTTTTGAGTTCAACACCGACTGGTCCAAAATCCCAAGTGTTTGCAAATCCTCCATAAATTTCACTTCCTGGGAAGATAAATCCGCGAGATTTGCACAAGTTTACAATTTTATCCATAGTTACTTTACTTTCCATATTATTCTCCTTTAATAATAAATGTAATTTGTGTGATATAATAAATTTTTTATTTAATCACTTTCTTATATGCAATAGGCGATAATTAAATCTATTTTACAATAAAAAAGCCCCATTGCGATATAGCAATAGGGGCGTAGATTCACGCTGTTCCACCCTAATTCACAACATAAGGTTGCCTTCATTATATCTTTTCGCCGATAAGCGTTAAACTCAGGAGTTGCCAATTCCGTCACAGTTTAATAAAGTTTTTAAAACTTTCTATTTCATTATAGTAAATAGAATTTTTATTGTCAAGTGATTTTGAAAATATTAAAAAGATAGATAAAATATTATTTTAACTTTACATATAATTATTTTTATGTTAAAATCAATATAAATATGTTATATTTATTATAGAGGGCAAAAAATGAAGAAAAAGATTTACTCTCCTGATGGTTATTCAGAACTAGAAGTAGAATTTGAAAAGGTTGATTTAATAGGCGCAAATGATTTGACTGCACTTTTAAAAGATATTTCAGATGGCATAGTTTTATCAGCGAAAAAAGATGTTAGCGTTTATGCGACCCCAGTTATTTTAGGAAGTGAAGTTGACACTCGAATGAGATTTAACTTGCACGGAAGAGCCTATGTTTTTGAAAAAAGCAAAAGAAAAATAACTGAACGGGATGTTGTAACAAATTCAAAAATGATATTATATACAGATGGCCAGACGGTTGTATTAAAGGGAGAAAAGTTTGAGGAACTGTTTACTCTTGAAAATAAAGCTTGGGAACTTTATAAACCAGTTGACTATGCTAAAAAATATATTACTTTAAAGAAAAATGTATATTATAAAACACTGTGGGGGGAGATTGTATTCGCTCCAATGGGAAGTAAATTATGTGTTGAATTTGCAAGGAATAGAGATTTTTTTATAGTTACAAACTCACTTTATAGAATGGCTTATCGAGAAATAGGCGAGGTTGGAACGGTAGAAGATTTGCAGTTGTAAAATATATAATTAAGTAAAAATTGAATAAAAACACAAAAAATAACTAAAAAAAGAGGCTTTTTTGCCTCTTTTTTAATTAATTTATGAAATTAAATAAAAATTTAATTGTTTAAATAGTAGCATTAGTTATGTTATTTTGAATACTTTTCGATGTATTCTTGATATGTGCCAGTAAAGTCAATGTATTTATCTTCATCAATAATATCAATTATACGATCAGCAACAGTTTCAATTATTTCTTGGTCGTGTGTTGAGAAGAGGAGGTTTCCTCTAAAATTTACCATACCTTTATTGAGTGCAGTAATAGATTCAAGGTCAAGGTGGTTTGTAGGTTCATCAAGAATAACTAGATTTCCTTGTTCAAGCATCATCTTTGCAAGCATACATCTCACGCGTTCTCCACCAGAAAGTACATTTGCAGGTTTAAGATTTTCTTCACCAGTAAACAACATTCTGCCTAGCCAACTTCTTATATAAGTTTCATTTTGGTCTTGAGAAAATTGTCTTAACCAGTCAACGATTGATGAGGTATTATTTTCAAAATATGCGTTATTATTTTGTGGAAGATTTGTCATTTTTATAGTCTTTCCAACAAAGACCTGTCCACTGTCTGGAGTTTCACTTCCGATGATAATATTAAACAAAGTAGTTAAAATTTGGCTATTTTTTGCAAAAAATACTACTTTTTGCCCTTTTTCAATGTTAAAATTCAAATTTTTAAACATTCCAGCTTTAGAAAGATTTTCAACTTTTAAGACTTCTTTTCCGATTTCTTGAGAGTATTCAAAGTTAATGTAAGGGTACTTTCTTGACGATGGTTTGATATCTTCAAGTGTAAGTCTTTCAAGTTCTCTTTTTCTACTTGTTGCTTGCTTTGATTTAGATGCGTTTGCAGAGAAGCGGGCTATAAATTCCTTTAATTCTTTTGCTCTTTGCTCGGCTTTTTTGTTTTGGTCTTTCATTTGTCTTAAAATAAGTTGGCTAGACTCATACCAGAAATCATAGTTTCCAATAAACATATTAATCTTTCCATAATCAACATCACAAATGTGAGTACAAACTTTATTTAAGAAGTGACGGTTGTGAGATACAATGATAACGATATTTTCAAATTCAAGTAAATATTCTTCAAGCCATCTTGAGGTCTTAAAGTCAAGGTTATTTGTAGGTTCATCTAGAATCAGAATGTCAGGGTTTCCAAAAAGGGCTTGTGCAAGAAGTATTTTAACTTTTAATTTTGCATCAAGTTCGCCCATTAGTCGATCAAAGTAACTTTCTTCAATTCCCATATTTTGCAATAGACTCTTTGCTTCACTTTCTGCTTCCCAGCCACCGAGTTCGGCAAATTCGGTTTCAAGTTCGCCAGCCCGAATGCCATCTTCTTCTGAAAAGTCCGGCTTCATATAGAGTTCGTCCTTTTCTTTTTGGATATCCATAAGTCTTTTATGACCAAGTAGCACTGTATTTAAAACAGTTTCATTATCGTAAGCATTTTGGTTTTGAGCAAGGACAGACATTCTTTCACCTGGTGTGATTGAAATTTCACCAGTATTTGGTTCTATTTCCCCAGTAATAATCTTAAGTAGTGTAGATTTACCTGCACCGTTTGCACCAATTATGCCATAGCAATTTCCCTTGGTAAATTTTAAATTAACATCTTTATACAAAACTCGACCGCCAAATGCGAGTGATATATTAGTAACTTGTAACATTTTTACTCCTTTCTCCGATAGTATAAGTTAAAAAAGATATATTGTCAATTAAAAATGACAAAGCAGTAATTTAACTTTCATATTTTTAACAATTATATTTATAATAAATATATTAAATAAAAACTTTAATAAATGGGCTAAAAATATTTGCCTTTTCTTTATTAAAAATTTATACTTGTATTAAGTATAACAAAAGTGCAGGAAACATTTATTACAACAAAAAAGAATATGAGGTGTCATAAATGAAAAAGAAAGAGAAAAAAGTAAATTCTGAAGAAAAGAAGGAAAAAGACGAAGGCATAAAGATGAAATGGAAAACCTGGATGACGGTAGTTACTGTTATTGCAGGTGTTTTGCTAGTATCGGGAATAACGGTTCTCGGTGTCTTTTTTGCAGGTGGATTTGATGAAAAGTTTATCTATCCAGAAGCAATTACATATCAGTATGACGAAGATCTTTTAAATAACGAGAGTGGATATATTGAAATAGACGATGATTTGACGCTTATGTTAAATACAGAAACTCCAGAGGTAACAAGAACTAACGTTCAATTATCATTTGACAGCAATGTTCCTCTTTATAGACCGAGCAATGGATTTATTTCAGACGGAACAATCATTGTCCCTGAATATGTTTCAATAGGTTCTTCTTTTACAGTTCGTCGCGCGACAACTCATATTACCGATAAAGATGGAAATACTTTAGACTGGATTGCTGGAGGACTTTCAAGGCTTTGGGCAAAATCTGAGAACTCAGAAATTGAAAGCATTTCTATTCAAATTGCAGTAGATGTTCCTGTTTATCAAACAGAAACAATTATAGTAAACTCAAAAGGTGAGGAAACGTCTGTAATTGTAAAGAATGAAAGTTTTACTGCTAAGACAAAATTCTATCCTGCAAACAGTCAATATATGTACTCTGATGACTTAAATGCAAATATTGCTGAAGGGGATAAGAGAGTTAAAAAAACTTACTTTGAACAAATTGACACAAATGACATTTTATCAATTTATGATGGAAATAGTGAAATTCACTTTGTAGCATCAGATAATAAGGTAAATGGAATTAAAATCAATGGTTATACTTTTATAAAGTCACAAACTCAACTTGAGTATGAAGCAAATACAGAAGATATCGGAAATAGTGAATATTACTATACTAATGTTCTTACATATTTAAGTGATAATGTTGATCTTTCAAAAATGGCAACTGCAACCTTCAATATTGATGAAGAAAATATTGGATATTTCAGTGTAAATAAAGAAGGCCAAACTGTTTCAATGAAGGTAGATGAGGGGTTAAACCTTTATCTTAATCAATATTTATACGCAAGCAATAGTGATTACTTAGGAGTTTCTGTTTATTCTGCTTCTGGATTATTACTTGATAACTTACTAAACAATATAGCTGTATCATTTGAAAGGGCAGGTAGAGATCCATCTATTGGAATGAATAAAATATTAACAGTTACTGGTGCGGGCGAACCTATTGAAATTGATGGTGTTACATATTATAAACCTATTGTTACTGGAAGTGACAAGCGTTATTCTTATTGGAGATTATCAGCAACCGATAGTGCTGAGATAAGAATGAGAGTGGTTTTACTTGTAAATAATGATACAGAATTATTTAAGTTAAGTTCAAGTGAATCGCCACTTTATAGAGATGTAAATTTAAATATAACTAAACACGAAGAGCTACCTGTAACTTGGCTCGATCAATCAGAACTTAATTTACTTCTTGATTATACTAATGAGGGAGGAGTAAGTTCTATTCAACCTAAATCTCTTAATCTCGAACAATATGCATCTGTTCCGGCTGGGAATATATATCAAGACAAGGTATTCTTCATTAGTTTTGGAAATGGAAATATTGAAGATTATATCGAAACTGCTAATGATATCATTGGTGAGAGAGGTTATATTAGAGAAAGATCTGGTGTATATGCAACCAATAGCGGAAACCTTACACTCTTTGCAATAGATGGAGCAAGACTTACTATTTACAATACTTGTGAATTTACTTTATATTTTGCTACTGTAAGAGAAGAGCCAGCACAAGATGGTTTATATCAAATAGTTCAAATGTCAAGTGGCGGTAAACGCGTGGTTTGCGAAAAGGCTTTATATACATATTCAGTTGTTGACTATGACATTGCTAGTACTGAAGGAAGTTATCCAACTGTTAATAATGAAATCAGTATAAATCAAGGCAATACTAACGAATTTATGTTTAGTTTTACTGTTAAACCTGAATCAGTGCCTGTGTTTACTGACGAATTCCAAAAAGGTTATATGTCACCAAAAATTCTTGACAGAGCGGGCAATGATATAACTGAATATTTTAACTTTAATGAAGGCACTCTTGCCGATATAGTAGATTCTTCTAGTAAATCACTTGTTTATGCGGTAACTCCAAAATCATCAGTTATGATTGAGGCTGAAATAGGAATTTACTTTGGTTACTTTGTACTTACTTATGATAATGGTGATGATGAACCAATCGTTTGGCAGTTTGCTTTGAGAAATGAACATATTGTTAACCTTTACAAGCCAAAAGCAATGGTGATTGACCTTGCTGAAAGTGATATTTCAAAGGCTTTATTGGTTGAAGGTAACAAAATTGAACTTGAACAAAGTTTAACAGACTCAGGTGAATTTAAGACTACTATAAGAGTTAGAATTGTAGATGGAACAACTGCCGTATATGAAAGCGTCAATGAATTTATTAATAAATTAATTGGTACAAATGGTGCAAATATTTCTATCACCGACCAAAAACAAAGAAAGGATACATTAAACGGTAAATGGACTTTTGCAGTTTCAGATGGAAATGCTAATATAATTAGCTTTACTCCAGAAGGGCAATCATTCTCATTTAAAAATACCGATTCAAATGAACCTGTACCACTTTCTCTTGTTATAAAGAGTAACGACGGTAATGCTACTCTTATGATTAATAATAATCAAGAATTTAAGATTAACTTTAATGTTAAATCAACGGGTATTACAAAGATTTTATATGATTCAAGCAGTTCAACTTATGTAGCTGCTCCTACTACTCAAAGTTTAGATATTTCAAAGGTTGATATAACTAAAAATGGAGCAAAGGGGACGGCAGATAACTATATTGTTTTAAATGATATTGTAAAATTCTACTGTCAATCTAGTGACGGAGAAGTTGAATATAATAGAATTTCATTTAGATTTAATCCTCAATTCTATTCTCAAAGCTACCTTTCAGATACCCAAATTACAGACTTGTTTGGACTTGACGGTATGCTTGAACTATATGAAGGGGAGTCTAAAGTTACATTTGGAGGAAGTTATACTCCAGATACAATAAGAAGTTTCCTTGCTTCAATTTCAGTTACAAAGATAAAAATTAATAAAAATTTTGCTTCTTCTCTTTCAATTCCATTCATCGTAAGTGATAGAAGCGGTGCGGTAAATACAGCATTTAACTTAAGTCTTACTGAAAACCTTTCTATAAGCAACGAAACATATAATAATGTTTATGCAGGTGTTGAAAATAAAATAGACCTAGAAAATAAGGTTACTAATATTAATGCTGGTGGCGCGCCAAGTAGTATTACAACTCTTTATGATTCAAATAAGACATATTATATTGTTCTTGGAAGTGACGGGAGATATGTTTTAACAAATGCTACTATTAAACCAAGTGGCGCAGTAGGTGAACTTTCTCAAGGACAACTTAATGTTCAGTTCTATGATTTTTGGGATACTTCTGAAAAATCATTTACTGTTTATTTCCAACCAGAAGGACAAAACTCTTATGCTTTAAATCATCCAATTATATTTACAGTTAAAAGAGATTTAATTGTTAATCCTTTAGGCGGAAAATTCTATGTTCTTGGTGGAAACAATGAAGAGATTTCTAAATTTGCAAAGATTACAAGACACGACGGGGAAACAACAATAAATAATCTCGGGCTTACTTATGAATTTAGTGACTATATTGAATTTAGAGATAATTCAGTACAAAGAAAGGCAGGAGCAGATTTCTTCTTTGATTATAATCAAAAATCATTATTTACCACTCTTACTATTAAATATGGAAGGATTGTATTCGGTGAAATAGAAGTTGAAATTCAACTTGTAGAAGCAGCAGATATCTATTCTGAAATTGCTTCAAAATTCTATTCAACAAAAGACGCAAGTATTCAAGCTAAAACTCAAATAATTAATAATGGAAATGAAGATGTTGAATATTTAGTTATTCCTTTCAATGCAGATTCTATTTGGGAAACTAGTGAAATTGGAAGCGGTAATTATAAGATAATGCCAAGCCAAGACGACCACGACAAAAATAAGAAAAAAGATTTTTATTCTTATAGCACAGGCGAAACTACTTTTGTAAAACAAAATCAACTTTTAGCTGGTATAAACAACACTCAAAGTTTTATTGCTTTAAGATTTGGTACTAGTGAAAGTGATGTTATTGCATTTATGCATATGCCTCTTGTAATCTCAAGCATAGGATATGATACTGTTGTTTATGAGAATGGAAATGTTGATGAAAATAGAAGAATGGAAACTTCTATTCTTAGACCAGAGCAATTAATTGAAAAAGGTATTTATAATGAAATTTATGCTGGTCAATTAACTACAATAATAAATGAATATGTATTTGATAAAAATACTAATATTACTAAAGGTGGATTATATACATTAAGTGGTTTTAGTAAATATTTAAGAATATATAGTCTGGATGAAAAATATAAAAACTATAGCAGTCTTGTTAAAAATATTAATGCTGTAAATGGTACAATTACATTAAATCACCTTTCATCAAATGTTGATGAAAATGTATATGTTGCTTTAGAGTTTACTCTTGAAACTTCAAATGGTGCAAATAGACAAGATTTCTATTATTTACTTAAGGTTATACCAGATATTAATGTTAAAGATTCTATATATGCTTACAATGGCAGTGCAGAATACATTACTGCAGAAGTAGACAAAGAAAATATTATTGATTTTGAAACCTTGTTTGGCAACAATACTCTTCATAATAGTGAAAAAAGATTTATGGTTAATAAAATCATCAATCTTAATCTTACAGATACAACTCGTGCTTCGCAGAATATTTACTTAACTGTAAAAGGAACTGGAAGTGCAGTAATTGCTTTCACATATAATGATAAAACAGTCTATAAGACATTTAAACCTGATAATTCAAGCGAAACTAATACATTTAACGAAGAAATAAATTTAAATGATAGCAATGATTATTTTTATGGTGGAATTAATAGTACAGTTGGAAATATTGTAGAGGTTTCTATTGTTAGTGGTGATGCTACTATAATTTATGAAGATGTAACAATGCTTTCAACTTTAAAATATACAAATTCTATTGAATCTGTTATGGTAAGAGAAAAAACATTTACAAATGCTTCTCAATGGAATGAATATATTACATTCAAGTTTTCAAATGACTACAGTAAACTTTCTTATATTCCAAAAACAAATGATAAGATTACAGTAGTTGTTAAACATAGTTATGATAGCACTAGCGAAACATCTTTATCAATAGAGGGTGCAGATCAATACTATACATTCATCATTAATGAAGATGAAGAAATATTTGCAGTTAAATATACCTTTGCTGAGGGAAAAATAGAAGAGGAAAGTGCAAACTTTACATTAACTCTTGACAATGGTGCAAAAGAAGAAGGTCAAAAGATTTATGATTTAGATATTAATCTTTTGAGAAAAGAAGAGTCTGGATCATTGGTTGGTACTATTGTGCCAAATCGATTACAAATGTCTATAATTGATGGCGGGGAATTTATTAAAAAGGCTAAATATGAAACCGCTTGGAATGAAGACGACGGTGTGGTTTTAGGCTCAGGTAAATTTAGAGTACAACTTCTTGATTACATTAATAGCGATAAGGAAGTAAGATTTGCTGCTTATACAAATGTTGGTCTTCTTTCAGTATTTACCCTTCATTTAAAAGCAAATGTAACATATATGCCATCTCCAAAAGAGAATGCAAATGTTATAGTTGGAGGAAGCACTCAAACTTTACTTCAAGCAGTTCCATTTGAAGGCGAAACAGAGGAAAAGCCTGAAGAAGTTGACGAGTATCCAAACTTTATTCGTCTTGATGAAGGTGAGGACAAGAATATTCCTTATATTATTACTTCAATAAGAATTTCTGGTAATGGTGCAGATTTTGTAAAAGTTAATACTATGGCTAAGGCTGGCTCAACAGTTTATGTTAATGGCGAGGAGATAATAGATTCTGAAATTGTAAGTCTAACTGTAGCCGATCTCATTTCAAACAAAGAAATAACAATTGAATATATTGTCAATGTTGAAATGGATTCAACAAAACCTGTTAAAGATTTCCATTTCTCACAAAATTATATACTTCAACAAAATATTATTCCTAAGAGTTCTGTAATTGCAACAGGAGAAACTATAGCGGGGGAAAAAAGAGAAGTTATTATAACATCTCTTTACGATACCAAAGAAGGTGCTCCAAAGAGTGAAAATACAAGTATAAATGTTACTACTTCTTCATCTAATCCTGCATTTAGTAGTATAAATGGAAACAAAATTACAACTGGTCAAGTTTCAGAAAAAGGAACACTTGAACTTAGACTACAAGTTAATCTTGTTTATGGAAAAGTGACTCAAACTTTCTATGTAAATTATTCGTTTGTAGTTGCTCCAAGTGTTAAATTGGATGTAAATTATCCAATGCCTAATAAAAATGGGGAAATGGAATTTGAATATGTTGAAAATAAGCTAATATATCCAAGTATACAAACTTTTGTTTCTTCAAATCCAATATTTGGAGAGGCTCCAAGATTTGTTGTTTATAAAGCGACAGATGAAAATAAAGATGGTGTTGTTGAATATACAACTAAATATAATAACTGGCAAAACGAAATAAACAATTATTCGGTAATAGTAAATAGTCAAACAAATGCTTATGTTGCTAAAGGCAATGAAGAAAGTAGTTATGTTTATGCGGTAAATGAAAATATAGAATTCTTCTCAGAAAGTAAAAATAATGAAAAAGTTCCAACACAATTATGTTTCCTTAGACAAAGAGAATCTGGCAGTGATGCAGTTGTCGAACTTGGTTTAACTTTTAATTCAGTAAGTATTTACTATACTGTAAAAGTACTTACTAATGCACTTCAAATGTCACTACAAACTGTTTCAAATTTCAGTTCTGTAGGAGAATATAAAAACGAGAATTCAGTAAATTCTACAGTTAATTATGAGACAATCTATGTTGATAAGACTTCTACTTCAAATTTATTTGAGGGTGGTAGACTTATTTATGCACAATTAAGCGAAACTATGTCGTCATTTGCAGATGATTATTACTTTGTTTTTGCAGGTCACACAAAAACATTGCAAAATGTTACTGAAGAAAATGAAAATGGTGAATCGGTGACTGTAGAAAAAGAGGTTATAGATACTAAGTATTATGCATCTTACCCAATTTACATTTCAAGTGGAGATCAAGCAAAAAATATTTATTATGATTTAGGTATTTCATTTAATGATGGTAATATTAATGATGGTGTAAAGACAACAGATCCTGTTACAGGAAATGTTACATCATATAATATACGGGAAAATGTTACATTTGAATTTTATGGTTTATATCTTGCTTCTAGTATGGAACTGAACAAGATAAAAATTGATAACAATAAACATAGACAACTTGTTAAAAATAATGAAAATTCTGAAGTTGCTATAGATAAAGATAGTTTACCAAGAAATCTTGCAAAAGACGTATTTAGAGTACTTGATAATAAACCTCAAGTTGAAAAAGCAAATAGAATACAACTTACCTATGGTTATGATGATAATGGTAATGCTCTTCTAGTTGATTTTAAAAAATATAAATCAATGATTAAAAAAGATGGAGTAGATAATGACCTAAGTATAACTAATGATATTGCTCTTAACGAAATAAAGAAACATCAAAAAAAATTGTTATTGCCAAGAAGTGATGGATCTAATAGTGAAGTAGAATTCTCATTAAATTATTACTTTGCAGCAAGTATCGATATTAGTATGGATGCTGCAGCCACAATGGCGAATAATTTTATTGAACTTGAAGTAGAACGAGAAGAAGACAGCCTTGTTTCATTGTTTGGACTTAAGCACCCAACAAATGGTAGGGCAGTAACAGCTTCAGACTTTAGTTCAGGAAATTCAAGTCTTGATTTTGAGGTTTTGGAATATAAAAATAAAAATAATACCTCAATCGATACAAACGAAAATAATACATCAATCGATACAAACGAAAATAATACATCAATCGATGAAAAAGATAAAGAAATATTTGATAATTATTTAGTTAAAAATAGCATTTCAGAATTTAAAAAATCAATAAATAATTATGACTATTTGTATAATGCGACCAAGATAAATGCTAATGGAAAGAGTTACGATTATAGTTTGACACCATTGGGTGCTAAAAACATAGGTGATTTCTTATTAACAAGAGTAGTATATAAAGTTGGTGACTTTGCTAAAACATATTATGTAGTGTTAAAGATTATGCCCGATTATGTTGTGACTTATGGTGGAAGTGTAGATAATGCTGCACCTGAAGCGGATGGAACAATCATATCAAATTATAATAATATAAAGACAATAGCATCGATTGACGCAAACGGGCTCTATAAGTCTGAGGATTTAACAGGATTATATGGATATTTGGCTATTTCACATAAAAATACTAGGGATGGAGAACTTGCGGTTAAAAACTTTACCATAACTTTACCTGTTGAAGATGTAATAGATGCAATTACTTTTAATAAAAGGGCAAACTTACACGAAAAAGTCTTTTATGATAAAAATAGTAAAATAACTCATAGTCGTTGGAAACCGAAAGACGAATATGATAACGAAATTATATTCTTGGACAAAAATGGTAATATAAATTATAATGAGTTTACTGTTGATAACCGAGAGAAGATAAAATATTATGAATATAATAATGGTGATGTTGAAGGCGAGAAATCAAACGAGATTAAATTTGCGGAAGTAAAAGAAATTTTCTTTGGAAGTCAATATTATTATTTTGAGGGTGTAGATAAATTTGAATATAAATATAGAGTTTATTTCAAGTTTGAAGCGACAAAAAGAACTCCTGAAATAATTAATAGTATTACTATATCTGAAGATGGATTGTTTGATTTAGGAGCGCAATATCAAGAACTTTCTATAGGAACATCAAGTACAGAAACGGAGACTGAGGCTGCGAGATTATCTATTAACGCTTCAAGTTTGAAAGATCCATTGTCAACAAATACAGATGTTCAAATGATTAAGTTTAGAGGAATTGAGGCTTGGCAATATGATGCCGATTATAAAAATCAACTACCTGATAAAACAGGACCTTATTTAAAAGTTAAATCAGATGTTGAAGCAGAAAATAATGTAGACTATGGCAAAGCAGTTTATGAAGAATTTGATTCAGTTACCTTAATTAATACAGGATCTTATCTTCAATATCCAAATATTAATTATATGTCTATTGAATCAATAAAACTTTATAATCCAGATACAAATAAATATATTGCGGATGTAAAGACTTATGGTGGTGCGAGCAGGCTTGACTCAGTAGCAAATGCTCCATATACACCTCCATCAACAGATAGTGATGGAAAAGAAACTGAGGAAGCAACAGCGAAATGGCTATTGGCAACTAGTGAAGGTCATTTATTCTGCAATCGTTCAAGACCAGGATACGGATTAATAGATAAAGAAGATAAAGAAAACCCAGGGGAAAAAGTAAAAGACTATCACCCTAATTTATGGCAAATTCCTAAAATTACTGACACTAACATATTTAAAGGTTCAACTACAGCAATGGTACGAATGGTTGTTACTCTTAAATTTGCTGGTGACGGCAAAACTGAATATTGTGATTGTCCAATTAATATAACTATTGTTCGAAAAGCAAGTATAGCTCAAACAGGAGATAGTGCTGTTATCGATGGTAAAGAAATAAAATTATTTGATGGAAATTCTTCAAAAATATTTAACCCAACGGCGACAGGTGTGACTATTACTGGTTTATTAAATGATACATTAGAAGTATTAGCCCCTAAGAATAGAACTACTACTTTTGGTATTTCTATGATTAGAAATAATAAAAATGATGAAGTATTTAAAGAAGTAAAACAAACATCTGTTACACTACAGAATGGTGAAAATTATGCAAAAACTTTTTGATTTTACTCCGAATGTTGAAGTATATTCTAT
>CARXKP010000001.1:66529-81321 GCA_949096025.1 uncultured Eubacteriales bacterium | reverse complement strand
ATCACTAGTTTTTTAGTGATTTTTTATTTTATTTTTAATTTGAATTTAGATTTTTTGTAGTTATGTGCTAAAATATATAAATAAAAATTCAAAATTTTTAAACTTTTTTTAAAAAACCTATTGACTCTATAGTTTACTTTAGTGTTAAAGTAGGCTTGCGGAAGGAGAAATTATGATAAAAATTGGCGAGCTTTCAAAGCTTTCAGGTGTTTCAATTCAAACAATCCGCTTTTATGAAGAAAAGGGATTGATTTGTCCTGTTATGGTCGACCGTTGGACAAATTATCGCTATTATGATGAAAGTGGAGTTGCAAGACTTAGAGAAATTGCTCATCTTAAAGAACTTTGTTTTTCACTAAAGGAAATAAAAGATTTAAATCAAGAAAGCATAGACTTAAAAGTTATTGAAACGCATCAGCAAATTAGAAAACTTCAAGAAAACATTCATAAACTTTCTTCTATTCGCATTGAAAATGGAGGTTTAATTATGAAAAATTTTATAAATGATGAGGCAGTTATTGGCAAATGGAAGAAGATAGTAGTTGTAAAAAATAAAGAGGATTTTTTCAAAAAGGAATTTGAAAGTGTGAAGGTTTTTCCTTTTGATGAGTTATATTTTCTTCCAGAAGGTCAGGAGTACTGGGTGCTTAGTTGGTCAAAGAGAATTCTTTATGTAAAAGACAGACAAATGCCTTATGAGATTATTGACGGCAAGTTGTTTATCGGGGTTGTTGACTATGTGACAGGTCAAATTGACAATTATGCTGTATATGAAAAGGTGGATGATAAGATTTACTCAAAAGAGGAGATAGCCATTAAAGATAATACCGATATCCCATTTATAACTGATGAAGAGGCAGTTGGTTTTTGGGAGGTTGTAGACTTTGTGAATAAAAGGGAAGAATTTGATCCAAGTAATCGATATTGGAAGTATGATATGTTTTTAAAAAGATATACCTTTCAACCTGACGGAACTCTTCTTGCAGATTTTTATGCTTTTGACAACGTGGCAAAACTTGCTTGGTCGAATGGTGTGGTTATAGATAAGGAAATTTCAACAGTTAGCGAATATGAAATTGTTGAAAAACAAAATCAAAAATATATGATTGTTGAATGGAAGTCGGGTGACTATACATATGGCGGAAAAGTCAATGGCTATTATGTTTTGAAGAAAATGAATTAAAATCTAAATAATATTTAAAAGAGTTGAAAAATTCAACTCTTTTTTTAAAAATATTTAATTTTGCAATCCAAATTAATATTTTTTATGATATAATCTTTTCAAGGAGAAATATTAATGCCTAGTATAGATGAACAAATTATTAAATATATGAATGATAATAAACTTTCTTTTTTTGACGCTGTTTGGAAAGAATTTCAAAAAATGGATGCAGTGGATAAATTAAAAGATATGTATATATCTCAATTAGAATATTTAGATATTGATGAAGAATTATCTGAATTAAAATTAACTTTAAATGATGAGCAAAAACAAAAAGTTGTAACTCAGATAAATGAAAAAATTGAAAAAATAAAAAATGGCTTTTATGATAAAATATTTAGTACTGCTTTTGAAGAAGTGGTTAAAGCAGATAAAAATGATAAAAATAAAACACTTGGAGGAATGTCGCCTAGCGAATATTTGGATTTAATTTTAAGTGCTGATAGTGGTGCGATATTTTTTCTAGATTTGTCAATTAATATAAATAATGATACACCTATTGTTAAACTAGATATAGATAACAATGAACTTGATTGGCAGGCATTTGATTAAAATAAAAAGTGAATGACGACAGAAGTATCCTCGTGGTTTACTAATATATTTGGAGGATTTATGAGAGGACAAAATTTACACTTATCTTTTGGCAATGAAATCATATTTGATGATGCTGAATTTTTTATAAACGATACAGATAAAACTGGAATAGTTGGAGTTAATGGTGCAGGTAAAACGACATTATTTAAGGTGATTTTGGGCAAGCAAGAATTAGACGGTGGAAAACTTACGACCAGTGATAAAAGGATAGGTTATCTGCCACAAGTCATTGACTTTGAAGATAAACAAAAAACTGTTTGGGATTATTTGCTATCTGCTAGACCAATTAAAGAACTAGAAGAAAAACTAAATGAAGTATATGAGGCACTTACCTCGGCAAATGAAGAAGAGCAAAAAGTTCTACTTAGAAAAATGGGAAATTTGCAGGCTAGGCTTGATGCACTTGATATTTATAATGCTGAAAACGTTCTACTTGAACTACTTGCTGATATGAAGATCGATGATAATCTTTTAGATATGAAACTTGAAAATTTATCAGGTGGACAAAAGTCAAAGATAGCATTTGCACATTTATTATATTCAAATGCAGATATTCTTCTTCTTGATGAACCTACAAATCATCTCGATGCAATGACAAAGGAGTATATTACAAAGTATTTAAAAAATTATAAGGGAAGCGTTCTAATAATCAGTCACGATATTGAATTTTTAAATGAGATAGTAAATAAAATTTTATTTGTTAATAAAGTTACACATAAAATAACTGTTTATGATGGAAATTATACAAAATTTAAGCATCAATATGCTCAGGAACAACTTTTAAAGGAACTAAGAATTACCCAGCAAGAACGAGAAATAAAAAAACTTTCAGAACTTGTTCAAAAGGCAAAGCAAGCATCAAGGACAAATCATAATCTTAAAAGGCTTGGGCAGGAGCGAGAATTGAAGCTTGAAAAGGCAATTGCAAATCTTGAAAAACGAGATAAGGATTATCGTCACGTAAAGATTAAACTTGAACCCAAATCACAGGGTGGAAAAGTTCCAGTTGAAGTTAAAAATCTTACTTTTGGGTATCCTGGCAAATTAAATCTTTATGAAAATTTGTCGTTTGCAATTACTAATAATGAAAGATTTTTGATTGTTGGAGAAAATGGTGTAGGGAAATCTACTCTGTTAAAACTGATAATGAATATTTTATCTCCAAAATCAGGGGAGATACAATTTAGTCAAAAAACAGATATTGGATATTATGCACAGGAACTTGAACTTCTTGATGAAAACAAAAATATCATTGAAAACACTGAAGCCAATGGACTATCAGATATTCAGCATAGAAGTTTGCTTGGCAACTTCCTATTTTCAGGCGATACAGTTTTTAAAAAGGTTGCATTACTTTCTCCAGGTGAAAAAGCTAGAATTTCATTATGCAAACTGCTTCTTGAAAGAGCAAATCTTCTTATTCTTGATGAACCAACAAACCATTTAGATCCTGATACTCAGGCAATCATTGGCGAAAATTTCCGTGATTATGAGGGTACTATATTGCTTGTAAGTCATAATGTCGATTTTGTTGAACAGATTGGAATAAATAGAATGTTAATACTTCCAGAAGGGAAAATCGTTGACTACTCAAGAGAACTTTTATCTTATTATTATATTTTAAATACTGATTTTATTTAAGTTTTTTAAAGCGGATAAGTCCGCTTTTTTGCACAAATATTTAAATAAACGAATAGATGATATTATGAAAACTTATAATAGAAATTCGGCAATAGAATATGCACGAAAGTGGGCACTTGGAGCAAATCCTCAATATTATCATTTTTCTGGAATCGGCGGTGATTGCACAAATTTTATCTCTCAATGTCTTTTGGCAGGTGGCGGGCTGATGAATTATGATAGGTATTATGGCTGGTTTTATGATAGCGTTTTAAGTCGTTCACCAAGTTGGACTAGTGTAGAGTACTTAAAAAGATTTTTATTAAGAAGTGGAGGCGTTGGGCCGATTGGAGAACTTTCTTCTATTAATAGGCTTGTTGAAGGTGATATAATACAATTAAGACAAAATCCAACTCATTTTAATCATACTGTGATAATATCTAGAATAAATAGAGGAAGAATTTATGTATGTGCCCATTCAAATGATGCATTAGATAAGCCTCTTGATGAATATTTTTATAATGAACTTCAAGGTATTCACATAAAAGGAATAGAAGTTTAAAGTTTTATTTCTACTAAAAATAGTTTATATAATTGTTATAAATCCTTTTTTATATTGAAAAAATAGATGTTTAAAATATTTATATAATATTATTATATTTGATATTGAACTTTTATAAGATTTATGATATAACAATATTAAGTTATAGAGAGAAATTAAGGAGTTTACTATGAGTAAATTTGTAAATATTTTAAAGATTGCAGGTGCGACAATGCTTTTAGGATTGGGGACAACTCTAGGTGTTACTGGAGGAATTTTAACTTGGCAGGGCGTAGCGAACAAAGAAAAGGCTTATGAAACTTTTGCTCAAACTCAAGAATATATTCATCAAAGAGAGAAAGAAGATATAAGAATGGAAACTTATACGAAATACTTTGGAAAGAAAAAGGAACTTTATAATAAAGGAGAAATTTCTACTGAAGCGTTTAGTAAAGCAGAAAAAGAATACCAAGATGAATTAAAATATAGCAATTATGAGTTTTTTGAAATGGCTTTCAAAAAATCTGACAATGCAGAGATTAAAGGTCTACTAAAAACTTCAAATCTAGAACTTGGTTTTGGAATAACACTTTGTGTTTTAGCGGGAGTAACATTTATTTCCAAGATTTTTAAGAGTGTTTATGAAAATGTAGAGTTTGGTTGGGCTGATGACTATGGTAATCGTATCATATATTCAACAGGTAGATATTTAGTATATAGAATAGGAGAAAATATTAAAGAAATTAAGGGAGATAGTGGGAAAAAGGAAAAACCTTCAAAAGGAAAGAATACGGACAAAACAAAAAATGAAGAACAGAAAACTGAAGTCGTACAATCAGAAAGTTTACCTTCTTTGGATGATTATTATAAGTATTAATGAAAAAGAGTTTAAGTCGAACTCTTTTTTTATGCTATAAAATAATTTTTATTTGTAATTTCTTGACAAATTTTATGATTGTTTTTAATATATAGAGTAATGAGAATATTAATTTTTAATTAATAAAAAATAATAATTTATATTCTTAGGAAGGAGAGTTTATATGTTAGAACTCAAAAATATAGTTAAAGATTATCCAGCAGGCGAAGACATTGTTCAGGCTTTAAAGGGAATCGATTTGAAATTTCGTGATAATGAATTTGTTTCAATATTAGGACCTTCAGGCTGTGGAAAAACTACGCTTCTTAATATAATTGGTGGACTTGACCAATATACTTCGGGCGACCTTGTAATAAATGGCAAATCAACAAAAGAATTTAATGGAAAAAATTGGGATACATATAGAAACCACTCTGTTGGCTTTGTTTTTCAAAGTTATAATCTTATTCCTCATCAAACAGTACTGCAAAATGTAGAACTTGCTCTTACTGTTTCTGGTGTTTCTAAATCGGAAAGAAAGGCAAGGGCAATTAAAGCACTTGAGGATGTTGGACTTGGAAATCAACTAAATAAAAGACCTTCTCAAATGTCAGGCGGACAAATGCAAAGAGTTGCTATTGCAAGAGCACTTGTCAACAATCCTGAGATTATTCTTGCAGATGAGCCAACTGGTGCTCTTGATACAGAAACTAGTGTTCAGGTTATGGAAATTTTAAAGGAGATCTCTAAAGATAGACTTATTGTTATGGTTACACATAATCCAGAACTTGCTGAGCAGTATTCTTCAAGAATTATTCGTATGCTTGATGGTAATATTATAAGCGATTCTTCTCCTATTGAAGAGGAAGAATATGAGAGCTTAAAACTCCATTGCGAGGAAAAGGCTAAAGTTGAAGAGGGTAAGAAAAAACCTTCAATGTCATTTTGGACAGCATTTAAATTGTCTTTAAAGAATTTATTTACAAAAAAAGGAAGAACTCTTCTCACCGCTTTTGCTGGAAGCATTGGTATTATAGGAATAGCACTAATTTTAGCAGTTTCACAGGGAATGACAGGATATATTGATAGAGTTCAAGAACAAACTTTATCTACCTATCCAGTTACTATTGAAGCGACTACTACTGATTTTACAGCAATGATAAGTTCCTTTATGAAAATGGGGCAGAGTGAAGTTGACCACGATAGTGATGCGGTTTATAAAAAATCGATTATTTATGAACTTGCAAATGTTATAAGTGGAATGGATAAAACTGAAAATGATTTAAAGTCTTTTAAGACTTATCTTGATAGTGAACTTGAGAAAGAAGATAGCAAGTTAAATTCAGCAATCGCAGGTGTGCAATATACTTATGACCTTGATTTGCTTGTTTATACTAAAAACCAACAGGGAGAGATAATGAAAGCGGATGCCAATGAACTTATGGCAGAACTTTTATCCCAATATCTTGGTGCTGACTTTTCACAAATGAACTCATCAGGTGGAATATCTTTGCCATTTGGGACAATGTCAGCAAATGTATGGCAGGAATTATTGCCAGGCAAAAATGGTGACCCTATAAATGACCTCATTAAAAGTCAGTATGATGTAGTTTATGGTACTCTTCCAAATAGTTATGATGAGATAGTACTAATTCTTGATGAAAACAATGAACTTGATGATATGTCGCTCTATGTTTTAGGACTTCTTGATAAAAGCATCATAGATGAAGTGGTAGAGGCAATTAAGAATAATCAAAAGATTGAATTTGAAGAGCAGTCTTGGTCTTATGAAGAAATTTGTGGAAAAGAGTGTAGGGTTATACTTAATTCTAATTGCTACAATTATCTACCAGATCTTAACATTTGGACTGATTTAAGAAATAGTGAAACAGGACTGAATATACTTTATAACAATGCATTGAAATTGAAAATTACTGGAATTATAAAGCCAAATAAGAACGCCACTACTAATATGCTGTCTGGGTCAATCGGATATATTTCAGATTTAACTAAATATGTTATAAGTCAGTCTAGCAGTTCAGAGGCTGTGCAAGCTCAACTTGTGAATAATAAAACAGATATTTTTACAGGACTTCCATTTAAGTCTAACATTGATGATTTGACTGATGAGCAAAAAGAGAGTGATTTCCGTGCTTATGTCAATAGGCTAAACACTTCTGCAAAAGCAAAAACCTATGTAAAAGTTAAAAGTACACTAACGGATGAAGAACTTTCTTCTCAAACGGATGCTTTGCTTTCAAGTATGACACGGGAATATATTATAAGTCTTATAGTAGATTCTATGAAAGATATGATGAGCCAGGAGCAGATAAATAAATATCTTCAAAATATGAGTGATGATGATATTAAAGCCCTTATTAGACCATCAGTCGAGGAACAAATTCAACTTCAATATGCTACGAAAGTTAAACAGCAACTCGATAACCTATATCCAACAGATGAAGAAAAGGCTATCGCTTTTGACGAGGAGATGAAGGAATATACCACTGAGCAATGTGCTTTTTACTATGATAATGTTATAATTTTCTCAGAATCTACTTATGAAGACAACTTAAATAAGCTTGGCTATATTGATCTATCAAACCCTGCCTCTATAAGCATATATGCGAGTTCCTTTGAAAATAAAGCGGTGATTACAGATGCGATAAGCGAATACAATCAAACAGTTGCAGAGGAAAAACAAATAAAATATACCGATTATGTTGGACTAATTATGTCATCAGTAACTCAAATAATAAATGCTATTACCTATGTATTAATTGCTTTTGTTGCCATATCACTTATTGTTTCATCAATAATGGTAGGTGTAATAACGCTTATATCAGTACAAGAGAGGACAAAAGAAATTGGAATACTTCGGGCAATAGGTGCATCAAAGAGAGATGTTTCAAGTATGTTCAACGCAGAAACCTTGATTATCGGTTTTGCTTCAGGTCTCTTTGGAGTAATAGTAACATATCTTTTGTGCATTCCTATCAATATCATTTTGCACGCTCTTACAGGAATAGGTGACTTAAGTGCAATTCTAAATCCAGTTGCGGCATTAATACTTGTTTTGATTAGTATGGGCTTAACTGTTATATCTGGATTAATTCCATCTCGAAGTGCAGCAAAGAAAGATCCAGTTGTAGCACTGAGGACAGAATAAAGAGAGAAATATGAAATTAATAAAACTTGAAAACACATCTAAACATAACAACAGTGATAATTGTATCGCAACAGAATACGATTTTAAAGATAAGGATATAGATTTTGCAACAGCAACCATTGAAGGAAGATATCCTTGGGAGGGGTACTGCGTAAATATGGAAGTAAAAGAACTTATCTTTGTGCTTGAAGGAGAGGGAGAACTTCATAAAAAAGATGAGGTTGTTGCCTTTAAAGCAGGTGATGCTATTCTTATTGAAAAGGGAGAGGCATACTACTGGATAGCGAATTGTAAAGTTGGAATGGCTTGCACTCCTGCTTGGAGGGAAGAACAACATAAGATGTTAGATGAAGATTAATTTAAAATGTCAAGTATTACGCTTGACATTTTTTACAACACAAATATATATAAAATATTTGACAATTTTCTTCTAATAAAATACAATTTTATTAGAAGAGAAGGTTGATTTATGAATAATGAAAATTTTAAATATGTAGCCGCCACCGAATTAAATTCAAATTATAATAAATATATTGAAAGACTTTTGCCTATATATCAGTCTAATGGTGAAATTCGTTCTCCATTTGCTAGAGATTATACAAGAATTTTGCATTGTGGTGCATACAGAAGGCTTAAACATAAAACTCAAGTTTTTTATAATATAGAAAGTGACCATATCTGTACTAGAATGGAGCACGTTTTGCACGTTGAATCGGTAAGTTATACTATTGCAAAATATCTAGGTCTTAATGATGAACTTACTCGTGCGATTGCAACAGGACACGATTTGGGTCACGCACCATTTGGACATTATGGGGAAAGTATATTAAATGAACTTACAAAAAAATATTTAGGTGATTCTTTTTGGCACGAAAAAAACGGCTTATATTTTGTTGATAATTTGGAACTTCTCCCAGATCATAATAATGAATATAAAATTTTGAATCTTACCTATGCTGTAAGAGATGGTATAATCTCTCATTGTGGCGAAAGAGATATAAATCAGATTATGCCAAGACGCGAATTTATTGACCTAAATGATTTTGTACTTCCTGGACAATTCAATCCGATAACCTATGAAGGTTGTGTTGTAAAGATGTCTGATAAGATTGCTTATGTTGGGCGAGATATTGAAGATGCTATGAACTTAGGTTTCCTTGAAGAGATAGATATTAAAGAACTTTCTAAGATTGTCAAATTAAAAGAGGGTAGCATAATTAACACAAGCACTATTATGAGTAATCTTATTTTAGATGTTTGCGAAAACAGTTCGGTAGAGAGAGGAATATGTCTTTCAGATGAAATGTCTGAAATTCTTAATAAGATTAAGAAATTTAATTATGAGCATATATATAAAAATGAAAGGTTTGAACCTTTTAAAAAGTATGCCGAAATGGTAATTAAAGAGATATTTGAGCTTCTTTATAATTGCTATAATGGCGGATTGGTATTTGAAGGGCTTAAAGAAAAGGGGGTTCACTATCCTATGATTATAGGAGAATTTACAAACTTTCTTACTAAGTACTGTGATAGTGCTGTTGTTCCAGAAAAATATTTCAATAACATAGAAAAATTTAAAAATATAAAAATTTATCATTCGTTTAAAGATGAAAAAGATTATGTAAGAGCAATCATTGACTATATAGCAGGGATGACAGACAGATATGCTGTTAAGGTATTTAGCGAACTTATTACATATTAAAAGGAAGAAATATGGGGAAAATTATAGCAGCGTTTGCTGGGGTTGGTAAAAGTTATGTAGGAGAAAAGTATGATAAGGTCCTTGACCTTGAAAGCACATATTATAAATGGCTTGAGGATGGTGTGGCTCATCTTACAGAAGAAGAACGCAAAGGAAACAAAAATCGTGTTTTAAATCCTAAATGGCCATATAATTATATTGAAGAAATAATCAAACAAAAAGATAATTATGATATTGTTCTTATTCAATTAAGTCATCCAAGACTTAAAAATGAGCAAATATTTGAGTTTTTTGATAATAATGGTATTGATTATTATGTAGCAAGACCTAATTTATCTGGTTGGCAATATATTGAAAATAGACTTAAAAATAGGGGAAATAAAGAGGAGTTTATTGCAGAAGTTCGAGCAAATTTTGAAATCTTTATAGATGAATTTTCTAAACCTAAATATAAACAAATTATTATAAAAGACAATGAATTTTTAGAAGATGAATTAATAGAAAATGGTATGTTAGTTGAAAAAGATTTAATTAAATAAGGAGAGGTTATGGCTTTTATTGCAGCAAAATGTACTCAATGTGGTGCTAATATTGAAGTAGATGACACAAAAGATGCAGGTATTTGTCCTCATTGTGGCACTGCTTTTGTTACTGAAAAAGTTATCAATAATTATACAGTTAATATAAATGCAAGTGTTTTTAATGAAGAAATGAGTATGGAAAACATATATATTCTTGCAAGACGTGCGGCAGAGAATAAAAATTATGATAATGCTGAAAAGTATTATGAGATGATACTGCTTAAAGACCCTAGTGATTGGGAGGCTAACTTTGGTGCTGTTTTTTATAAATCAATGCAAACCAATATCGAAGGGATAAGCAATGCGACTGTAGATGTTTTTAATAATCTTGACACAACATTTTCACTTATTAAAAATATTTCTTCTAGAGCGGATGAAATTTCAGCAGTCAAAGATGTCTATACTTTAACATTTGGAATGGCTTGTTTATTTTATAACAATTCAGTTGAGGTTTATAATAACATTGATCAAAGAATTAAACGAGATTTTTATGATGGGCATATAGATAGAGTATCTTCTTGTTGTGCTTTATTATATAAACTGGGAGATATGATTGATAATTATTATCATAAAAATAATGTTATTGGCTCTCTTGCTACTAATGCTTGGAAAGAGGGTGTTGGAAAGAATACAGAGTTTTATAAAAATCTATTCGGGAAAAATAAAAAACAACATAAAAAAATCATTAAAAGATATGTTAAAAAAATAAAGGAATATGAACCTAGTTATCGTAGACCAAGAAGATTTTTATTCTTTTAAAAAATAAAACGCACTTTAAGTTTAATATACTTAAGTAGGTGCGTTTTTTATAACAAATTTATTAATGTTTAAAGTAATATAAATAGTCCGCCAAGTGCGGCAAATAGTGATGGCAGGGTGACTATAACTCCTATTTTAAGAAAATCTAAATAGCCAAATTTAATGTTATGCTCGTTTAATATTTTGCTCCACATTAACCCAGCAAGAGCACCAATAGGAGTGAATATCGCACCTAAATTTGAGCCGACGATAGTAGCAAATATTCCACCAAGTCCAACATTAGATGAACTTATTATTGAAGAAAATAGTACGCTCATCGGGATATTATTTATAAGATTTGCACTTAAAAATGAGGTTAATCCATAAGTCAGAATTGGTAATTTTTCACCAAGAAGATTGCCAATGGCATTAGTCACTCCTTTATCGGAAAGTGCTATAATCATAATAAACATTGAAAGCACGAATGGTACAAGTTGATAAGGTAGTCTTTTTAGACATCCTACAAGATATTGAGGTTTTTCCTTTCTTACAATAGAAATAATTATTGACGAAATGCAAAGGCTTCCAACTGCTATTATCGAGACAATCCACATTTCAATGCCAACATAAGAACTTATTGCTAAAAAAAGTGTACAAATACCTAGATGAATTATTCCTACCCATAGAGAAACCTTATCTTTTATTTCAAATTCTTCGGCTTCACCTTCAATAGGTGCCTTTAATTTATTACGAAAAAGAATAAACATTATTATAAAGGATACTAATCCAGCAAATAGCGTTGGCAAGATGCTATATTTTATATATGATAAAAAATCAATTCCATAAGCCGAAGCAAGATATATATTTGTAGGGTTTCCAATAATTAGTAAAATGCTCCAGGTATTTGCTGCCACAAATTCTGCTGCTAGATAAGGTGTCGGATCAATTTTAGCATTTTTAGCAAAATAACATATAAAAGGGGTAAATGATAAGATTATTATATCATTAGAGGTAAATATAGTAAGAATAGATACAAGTATATATAGGTAAATAAATAGTTTTAACTGTCCTTTATTTGCTCGTTTTAATACAATGCCTGCTAAGTGTCTAAAAAATCCAAGTTCATCAAGAAAAATAGATAGCAAAGTCATTGAAATAAATAGAACAAGTATTTTGAGTGGATTTATCGCATTGTTTGCAATTAGTGCATTGCCGACAGATTTTAAATTAACTTGACCGCTTGCAAGCAGAATTATAACTCCAATTAGAGTAACAATCCAATATGTATCAAGTGAAATTTTCCCGAGTTTTATTTTAGGGAAAAATAAAACACTTAAAATCATTATAATACAGGTTATAGAACAAATTAATATTGAAGGTAACATTTTTTATCCTTTTGTATTTAGATATTTAAATTTCGCTATCAATCCACGACATTATAAGACTGACAACAAATTCAATTTCTTTTTCTGAAAGTTGTATTCCTATAGGAATATTCCACCATTTGTTTAAACAGCCTCGACAGCAGGTGGCGGTTGCGTGTTGGGCAATAAATACAGGGTGACCTCGCATTGGCGTTTGTTTTCCGTCATTTGGAGGGCTTGTAGGAGCGAGCCTTTTTATCACAAAATCATAGGCGTGTTTTTTAATGGTTTCCATTCCTTTATCATTAATATACTTCCTGTCGATGTCTTTTAAATGGAAATTACTGCGAAATTTTGATTTTTTCAGTTTTTCAAGATATAAATCCATAGTGAGATTTTATCAAAAAGCATTTTTTTTTGCAACTATAATTAAAAGTTTTGATTTTTTTGTTTAATATGTTACACTTGTACATAAGAGGGGCGTATGAACATAAAACAAACCTATGATGATGAAGCAGGGATTTACGAGCAGACTAGCAGGGCTGTAAACATTTACTTTGATGAATCTCTTGATAAACTTGTTTCACTTTTAAAACTAAAAAAGGGAATGAGAGTACTCGATGTTTGTTGTGGTACAGGTATTTTAACGCAAAAAATATTTGAAAAATATCCTGATGTTCAAATTATCGGAGTGGATTTCTCTGAAGGAATGATGGCTGTTGCAAATGAAAGGTTAGCAGGTTATAATTTTGCCTCATTTAATAGCGATATTTGTTATGAAAAGAGAATGAAACTTCTTAATGGTGATTTTGATGTTGTTGTTTCATCTTTCGGTATCCATAACATTCATGGTTTTAAAAATAAAGAAAAGGGCATTAAAAATGTTGTTTCACTTTTGAAAAATGGAGGAAAGTATTATACCTGTGATCTTTTAAAGGGGGATACAAAAGAGATAGAAGAACAGTGGCAGAACTTTCAATATCAATGGCTGTTAAAGACATACGAAGTTGCACAAGCAGAAGCTTGGATGAGAATGCTAAAGGAAGAAGATGATAAGGAAACTTATGATAAAAACAAACAACTTCTTGAATTGGCAGGACTTGAAAACATAGAAAAAGTATGGCAAAAAGAGTTTCTTGCAATTTGGACAGGGACAAAAATTAAAAAAGAAGATTGACTTTATTTAAGATAATTTTTTATAAGGAGGAAATATATGGAAAAAATTATTCGTGTTACTGGAGAGGGGTTAGTTAATGTTAAACCTGATACAATCGAAGTAGGGCTATTACTTGAGGCGCTTAACAAAAACTATGGAAAATCGTTAAAAGAAGTGGATGACAAGGTTTTTGTTTTAAGGGAAGAGATGAAAAAACTTGGTATAGAAGAAGTTAAAACACAAAGTTTTTCAATTCGTCCAAGAATAAATGCTTACTATAAGAATAATAATAAGCGTGAGGAAGTTTTTGAAGGATATGCAACATCTCACGATATTGTTATTCGTTTCCCTTTTGATACTAAAAAACTTGGAGAAGTAGTTGGCGCAATTTCAAAGAATATTCTAGAGCCAAGACTTTCAATTAATTTCCTTGCAAAGGATACCGAAGTGGCTAAAAAGAATGCTTTGAAAGATGCGGTGACAAAGGCAAAAGTAGATGCCGAGGTGCTTGCAGAGGCGGCAGGAGTAAAACTAGATGAAATCTTAAGTATAAATCATAGTTTTGGAGAGGTCAGAGTATCTAGACCTAGAAAAGCAGAATTTATGTCAAAGGAAGCGACTTATTGTGAGGAGGCTTCTATTGGCTCATCACTTGGCGGTGTAAATGTGGATGATATTAAAATTACAGCCAATGTAACTATAGAATGGAAAATAGATTAATTTTGTTAAAAATAACAAAAAATTATTGTCATTATTTAAAATATATGCTATAATATTTATATCATTGAAAAAAGGAGGACGCTATGAAATTTGATGCTTGGTTTAACAAACAAAATAGATTAATCCAAATAATTCTTCTTATCCTTCCAATTCGTTGGTTGGGTTACTGAATTACTCGTAAGATTATCTGTTATGTTAAGAACAAAGAGTATTGTACACGTTGTTGTATTCTTACTATTCTTGTTCCTTGGCTGGGGTATTGTATTACAAATCATTGATTTGTTATTCTTACTCTTTACAGGACATCTTATTCTTGCAAAATAAAGGTATAAATTTAAATATAAAAGGGTGTGCAAAATAAGCACATCTTTTTATTTAGATTTAGTTATATTATTTCTTTAATAAAAATTGTTATATGACAAGATATGACTTAAGATATAAAAATAAAATTTGATAATATGTTTAAATCATTTGACTAATGAGAAAAATTGTTTATAATTTAGATAGCAATGAGTAAAACTATATAATA
>CARXKP010000001.1:46715-66519 GCA_949096025.1 uncultured Eubacteriales bacterium | reverse complement strand
ATATAATAAGCAATTTTTAAAAAATTTCTCTTGCAAGTATCTAAAAAATATGATATACTAAAACTAGGAGAAGTTTATGATGAGTTTTCTTTGTAATTTTTTGGAAGATTGGGGAAGATCAATAAACCGTAGCATTGGTGATACTGGAATTATTATTGTTTTGGTTGCTCTTTTCTGTCTCGCTGCACTATTGTTTTATGGCATTATTAGGACATCATTAATTGTTGTTAGTGTAAAACGTACAACTAAAATTGCTTGGGGATATATATTCCTTCTTATTATAGTCATTTTACTATTTGTTTGGTTCACTACGATGTTGTAATTTAAGGAGATTAGTTTTATTATGAATTTTTACATTTCAACTTTGCTTGCTGATGAAATTGCGAGCGATTTTGCTACAAGAGTTTTACCTGTACTTCGTTATGTTTTATTTGGAGTTATAATTGCTGCTGCTATTGTTATGATTATCACTACTCTTATGCAGTCAACTGAAAACAATAATAATATGGATGCTTTCACTGGTGCTAAACAGGAAAGTTATTATTCTCAAAATAAAGGTGCTTCGAGAGATAGCATTTTAAAGAGAATCACCATTGCAATGGCAGTTATTATTTGTGTTTGCATCCTTACTTTCTTTATTACAGAACTTATAGCAGGTATTAAATAATGACAGCAAAAAAAATTTTATTAGATTTGCTAAAAAAAGATAGTCTTTCTTTTAAAGGGAAAGATAATCTTTTTTATTTTGTTTCAAAAACATATTCGCTTCCGCTTGAAGATGTTAAAAAGGCTTATTCTATACTTGAAAATGACGGGCAAATTTTTGAATTAGATAAAAAACATATTGTCACAGTTCCTTCTAAAGAATATGTTAGAGGAACTTTTATGGGAAATTCAAAGGGCTTTGGCTTTTGTCATTTGCCTGACCTGGATAAAGAAGATATTTTTATTTCTGCAAGTGCCTGTGGTGGAGCGATAGATGGTGATAAGGTCATTGTAAAAATTCTTTCTGCAAGCGAGGATGGCATTGACGGAAAGGTTATGAAAATCTATAGCCCTATTAAAGTGCTTTCTGGTGTGGTTGTAAAGATAGGTAAAACTTTCTTTGTAGAACCAGATAACAATCATATGCCTTTCAAAGTTAAATTGACAGGTGGACTAAAATATGAAGAGAATGATAGGGTTGTAGTTCAAGTTGCTCACGGTGCTGTAGTAACAGGAAGAGTTATAGAAGTGCTTGGTAAGAGCGATGATATAAAGGCCTGCGAACTTGCAATTATTCGTGACCACGGACTTTATGAAGTTTTTCCTGATAAAGTAGTTGGCGAGGCTAAGAAGTTATCACAAGAAGTTTTGCTTTCTCAAAAACAAGGTAGAGTAAATTTGACTGATGAAGTTATTTTTACCATTGACGGCGAAGATGCAAAAGATCTTGATGATGCTGTTTCAATAAAAAAGACAGAAGGTGGGTATATTCTTGGTGTTCATATTGCCGATGTTGGTGAGTATGTAAAGTATGATACTGAACTTGATAAAGAGGCTTGGACAAGAGGGACAAGTGTATATTTCCCAACATCAGTACTGCCAATGCTACCTAAAGAACTTTCAAATGGTATCTGCTCTCTCAATGAAAATGTTGAAAGACTTACCCTGACCTGTGAAATGACACTTGACGAAGAGGGAAATGTAAAAGCACATAAAATATATGAAAGTGTAATTAAAAGTAAGGCTCGCCTCAATTATACAAATGTGTATAAGGTTCTTTGTGGACAAGAAGCGGATGAAAAGACCGAAAGTGTAAAAGAAGAATTACTTCTTATGGGGGCTCTTGCAAAGAGGATTGAAGAAAATAATAAAAAGATGGGAAGCCTTGATTTTGAAATTCCTGAAGTTCAATTTGTCTTCGATGAAAATGGAATGGCTGTCGGTTTTGAAAAGAGGGATAGAAATGATGCCCATCGTCTAATAGAGGACTTTATGGTTCTTGCCAATAAGACTGTAGCAAAAGAATTTTGTGACCGAGGGATACCTTTCCTATATCGTATTCACGAGGCACCTAGAAAGGAAAAGGCACTTGCAGTTTTAGATTATCTTAAAGGACTTAATATTAAAACTCCAAAACTTCCAAACAATATTACTCCTTCCTTCTATCAAGACCTTATTAAGCTTTGTGAAGATAAACCATATACTGAAACGGTTAATAAAGTGATTTTGCGTTCAATGCAGAAAGCAAAATATTTCAATGAGTGTCGAGGTCATTTTGGTCTTGCTCTTCAGTATTATTGCCATTTTACTTCTCCGATTAGAAGATATCCTGACCTTACAATTCATAGAATTATTAAAGAATGCTTGAAAAAAGGAGAACTCACTTGGCAAAGAAAGGAAGAACTTGATGAATTTACGTTTGAAGCAGGCGAGCAGTCAAGTTTAACCGAAAAAAATGCGGATAAAGCAGAGCGTGAAGTTGATGACCTTTGGAAGGCATACCTTATGAAGGATAGTGTTGGAGAACTTTTCGAGGGAGTTGTATCCTCGGTTACAAACTTTGGAATTTTTGTTGAACTAGACAATACAGTTGAGGGACTTATTAGAATTGAGGATCTTCCAGATGACGGATTTTTGTTGTTTGAAAAACAACTTAAACTCAAAGGAAATAGATTAACTTTTGCTGTTGGAGATAGGCTTGAAGTTAAACTTGTTTCAGCAAATATATATACTAGAAAAATTGATTTTACATTTGAGAGATTTTTAAAAAATTAATTTATTAATTTAAGCATAAATATATTAAAAATTATGAATAATTAGCGTGATTTTTATTAAAATTAATAAAAAATATTAAAAAAAGTACAAAATTTTATAATTTTTTTATATTTTTAATAAAAAATTCGGCTAAGGTATTGAAAAATACAAAATAAAGTGTTATAATAGGAGACGAGATGAAGATTTTAACAAACAATAAAAAGGCTTATCATAATTTCTTCGTTTCAGACCTACTTGAGGCAGGTGTTGAACTTAAAGGTGGTGAGATAAAATCTGTTAGCAAGGGCAAAATAAGTTTGAGTGATAGTTATGTCGAAATTAAAAATGGCGAGGCTCTTCTCAAAAATTGTTACATTGCTCCAGTTGACGGACAATCTCCTTCTGATAGCAAAACGAAGCAATCAAGGAGGTTGCTCTTACATAAAGATGAAATTATAAAACTCGAGCGTAAGGTGAAGGAAAAGGGGTTTTCCATTGTGCCTACTAAAGTCTATATGTCAAATGGCAAAGCCAAAGTTGAGATAGGGCTTGCGAAGGGTAAAAAACTTTATGATAAGAGGGAGGTCCTTAAGGATAGGGCAATCCGTAGGGATATTGACCGAGCAATCAAAAACGATTAACCCAAGTTTTTATGGGGGCGTTATTGGTTTCGACGGGGAGCATTTGTTAAAATGCAAAGCACGCGGTGGTGTTCTCACCTAAAAAGGGACAACTTGCAAATAAACGCAAACGAAAATAACGTAGTTAGAATGCCAAGCCTTGCTTGTGTAGCCTAACAAAAAATCACGGTTAATTATTTTTTAACCTCTCCACTTTCTTTCCGCTAAAAGTTAGTTCGGGGATTATCTCAAGCGCTCTACATTCATAAGTTTGTCTTTATAGTGAATGCAAATAAAAAAGGCTCGTTTATAGAAAGTTGTGTATGACTTAACTATAAATTAAAAAAAAGCATATACTAAGCGTGTAGAAAAGTTTTAATTAAGTTTTTCGGAAGCGGGTTCAATTCCCGCCGTCTCCACCAATGCTAAAGTGGTCAAAAGAAATCAAAGCCAAATTAATTAAAAGGAAGTGTAATTTATTATGGATTCAGTGATTATTGCAGTACTTGTTGTTCTTGGCATCATTGTTGCAGGAGGTTTCCTTCTTTACTTTTTAGGTGACCTTCTTATGGGAATTTCTGGTAAAAAGAAAGATGTTGATGCAATCAGAGAAAAACAACTTAAACAACAAAAAGAACTTGAAGAAAGAGTTAATGCTCTTGAAAACGCAGAAGAAGCGAGAAAAGACCCAGAAATCGCTACTGTTTTGTATGGCAGTGGAAATGGTCAAGTAGAAGCCTACGATCCTAATGAGGAAGAAGAGGAAGAAACAGTTGAAGAAACTCCTGTTGAAGAAGAAGTAGAAGAAGAAACTACTGAAGAAACAGAGGAAGACGATGATACAACTGAATACATTAGACAACGTAGAAAAGAACTTCTTGAAAGACTTGCTAAGATGCAAGAAGAAAGAGAAGCAGAAGAAGAGGAAGAAGACGTTGATGATACAGTTGATCTTACTGAAGAGGAAGAAACTCCAGTTGAAGAACCAGTTGAGGAAACTCCTGTGGAAGAAGAGGTTGCTCCAGTAGAAGAGCCTGCTACAGAACCAACAGAAGAAACTACTACTGAAGAAACTCCAGACGAAGATCCACAACCAACAGTTGTTGCTCCTATTGTTACAGAAACTACAGTAACTGAAGAAGAAGTTGCTAAGAAAGTTGAAGAGGAAATCGTAGAAGAGAAGATGCAAGAGGCAAAAGATGCCGGAACAAATGCTCTTGCTACAAACTTCACTCTTGAAGAACTTGAAGCTCGTCTTGCTGAAGAACAAGAAAAACTCAAAAACAACGAAAAAGAACTTCGTAAGTGCAAGAAGGAATTCATTCCATTAAGAAGAGTTAAGAATACTCTTGAAAGTGATGAAAAGAAATTGCGTAGAAAAGAAGCACTTGTTGCTAAACAAAAAGTAGTTCTTTACGGTGTAAATAATTATGCTGATATTGACAATGAGAAAGCACAAAAACTTGCAGAAGATCTTGACCTTCTTGACGGACTTAAACTTTCAGTTCAACACTGCCAAGAAGTAATGGATAAGAACCAAGAAAGATATCCACTTCTCGAACAAATATTCACTCTCTTATCATCTCAAAACGAAATAATTAAAGATGATATTAAGAAACTTCAAGATGCTATTGCTCAATTAAAGGGTGAAACAACAGAAGAATAATAAATTTAATAGAAAATGCAGACTTTTAAGCCTGCATTTTTTGTTTGTAAAATGTGTTATTGTTATATATTTTGTTTGCTAATAATTTCTTTTGTGATAAAATAAATTTGATAGGGGGCTTTATGAATAAAGTTGTCAGATGCGATGGAAAAGAGTTTGAGTATGAAGGGTGCCTAGGTTGCGAAATTGTAAAAGGAAATCTTCCATCTTTTGGAGATGTTGTATATGAAGATGAGGAATTTTTTGTAGTACAGGATTTTGAACTTCCTATAAATGGCTTCATTGTTATTTCAACTAAACGATGTATTTCTTCGATAAATGAAATGACAGAAAATGAAAGGGTAAATCTTATAAAACTTATAAATAAACTTTTAATAAAACTTAAAGAACTTAATATATGTTCTCATTTTAATATAGTACAACAAGAAAAAGAAGGTTACCATTTTCACATATGGTTAATGCCAGCACACAACTGGATGAAAGAAAAATTTGGTAAAACACTAAAGAATTTAAAATCTATTTTTGATTATGCTCTTGCTAATTTTAGAGATAAAGAACATTTGGACGAAATATCAAATACCACAAAAATGCTAAAAGAGGAGATGAAAAAAACAGTCTAAAATATAGACTGTTTTTTATAATTTATTTATAAATAATAATAGTCAAGCCTAAGGCTTGTGTTATGACCAGTCGATTGGTTGCTCACCATTCTTTATTAAAAAATCATTACATTTTGAGAAGTGTTTGCAACCAAAGAAACCTCTATATGCTGATAATGGGCTAGGGTGAGGTGCTTTTAAAATTAAATGCTGACTTCCTATTAGATCGGAAAAACTTTGTGCGTAAGAACCCCATAAAAGAAATACCGCAGGTTTTTCTCGTTTACCAACAAGTTCTATAATACGTCTTGTTATTCTTTCCCAACCTTTATCTTTGTGTGAATTTGCCTGTCCTCGTCTAACAGTAAGAACGGTGTTTAATAAAAGAACTCCTTGATTTGCCCAACGTTCAAGATTACCATCTTTTTTACATACGATACCTAAATCACTTTCAATTTCAGTCATAATGTTGACAAGAGAAGGGGGAATTTGCACATCTGAAGGTACAGAAAAAGAAAGCCCTTGTGCTTGTCCTGGTTCGTGATATGGGTCTTGTCCAATAATTACCACTTTGATTTTATCAAGTGGCACGTGATTTAACGCATTAAAAATTTTATCCTCACTTGGATAAATTTGATATTTTGTATATTCGCTTTTTAAAAATTCTTGAAGTGATTTGAAATAGTCCTTGTCAAATTCACTTTTAAGAAGTTCGTACCATTGTCTTTTTATTTGTATCATATAAAAAGTATATATTTTTTTATGATATTAATCAAATAATTTGTAGAAATTTTAAAATTAATTCAAAATCTACTTGACCTTATTGGAGAAATTACTAAAAAAAATTGGCTTGAAAAAGTGTTAAATCATCATTTACCTTTTATTGAATCTATTTCAAAAGAGTGTTATGAGAAGCCACTTGGAAAATATTTATTATTATTTATAAAGAAAAACGATATATAATTCCATTAAATTGTGGCAAGAAAACAATATAAAAAGAAAAGGTTTAGAATTTTAAAAATTTTACTGTTTTATGTAAAAAAATATTTTTAAAAATTTTCATAAAATACTTGACTTTTTTGTGCTGGGGGGGGTAAAATGAAGATGAAAATAATTTGAGAGGTGAAATTATGAAAAGACCATTATCTTTAACTGGATATGTCGTTGGCATTGTAGCTGCAATTTATTCGTTTGTTTTAAATTTATGCATTGGTATAGGACTTGCTAATATTCTTGAAGAGTCGGAAATGAAATTAAGTAATTGCGACCCAACTTTTCAAGCTTTGTATGTGTTTATATGGTTAATAATGGCTTTTTCTATTCTTTCAGTTATATTGAATATTTCTTGCGTTTCAGATACCTCAAAAAGACCTTCGTTATTTAGAAAATACTATCCATTCTTCATTATTGCCATTGTATTTAATCTTTTGACCAGTTTACTCTATGTTGTGACTATGGTATTACTCACTGTCAATGTTGCATCTATTGGTATAGGAAGTGGCGCTGTTTCATTTGAAGGTTATCTTTTACCTTTTATTGCACTTTTAACTACAAGTGTTCTTTTGATAATTGATTTAGTTCAAGAAAGTGAAAGAAGAGAAGATGATGAAGAAAACGATGAATACGATGAAGAAGAATTTGAACAATATGCAGAACTATTAAAAAGAAAACAAGAAAAAGTAATTAAAGATAAAGTCGCGAATGAAAATAAAATCAAGAGCGATAGACTTAATGAGGAACTTGTAAAATTGCTTGAGATGAAAGAAAATGAGCTGTTGAGTGAAGAAGATTATAATCTTTTAAAGAGAAACTTACTTGAAAAATATATGAAATAAATAAAAATCACCTTAAAGAAAAATAAGGTGATTTTTTGTTTAAAATATAAAATTAAAAATTTTTACTTTTTTCTTGTTTCAACTGCAACTGCAAGAGCAACTGTTGCTCCAACGATTGGGTTGTTGCCCATTCCTATGAATCCCATCATCTCAACGTGAGCAGGAACTGAAGAAGAACCAGCAAATTGAGCATCACAGTGCATTCTTCCCATTGTATCAGTAAGCCCATAACTTGCAGGACCTGCAGCCATATTATCTGGGTGAAGAGTTCTACCAGTACCGCCACCTGAAGCAACCGAGAAGTAAGTTCTATTGTTTTCGTAGCACCATTTTTTGTAGATCCCCGCAACTGGGTGTTGGAAGCGGGTAGGGTTTGTTGAGTTTCCAGTAATTGATACATCTACTTTTTCGTGTTGCATAATTGCAACGCCTTCTGGAACATCATAAGAACCATAGCATTTTACACTTGCTCTTTCAGTCTTTGAGAAAGCCTTTTCGCTTACGATAGTAAGTTCTCCTGTCTTGTGGTCATATTTTGTGTCTACAAAAGTGAAACCATTAATTCTTGAAATGATATATGCTGCATCTTTTCCAAGACCATTTAAGATAACATTAAGAGGTGATTTTCTTACTCTATTTGCTGATGTAACAATACCAATAGCACCTTCTGCTGCTGCAAAACTCTCGTGACCTGCAAGGAAACAGAAAGATTTGGTTTCTTCATTTAAAAGCATACTTCCAAGTCTACCGTGACCAAGACCGATTTGTCTTTCATCTGCAACCGAACCTTTTACGCAATATGCTTGAAGTCCTTCGCCAAGACAAAGAGCAACTTCACTTGCTTTTTCAGTACCAGTTTTGAGGGCAATAGCAACACCAAGTTCATAGGCTTTTACTGCATTATCAAAGCAGATAGGTTGGATACCCTTTACAATCTTTTCAACATCAATGCCATTCTTTAGGCAGATATTTTTTGCTTCTTCAAGTGAAGCAATACCATATTTTTTAAGTACTACATCAATGTTTGTGTTCTTATTTGTCATATCCATTAGTCTACCCTCCTTGGGTCAACAAAAGTGACGCCTTCATTAAATCTACCATAAGTTTTTGTTGCTTTCTTTACTGCTTCTTCTGGTGCTACGCCTTCTCTAAGAGATTTCATAAGTGAACCAGTAGAAACATATTCATAACCAATTATTTCGCCATTATCATCAAGAGCTTCTCTTGTAATATATCCCTCAGCAAGGTTAAGATAACGTGGACCTTGTCCATCTTGAGAATAAACAGTACCAACATTGCTTATAAGAGTTTTACCTAGGTCTTCAAGAGCAGAACCAACAGCAAGTCCGCCTTCTGAGAAAGCAGATTGACTTCTTCCGTAAACAAGTTGTAAGAAGATGTTTTTCATTGCGTCGTTGATAGCATCGCAAACGAGGTCGGTATTTAACGCTTCAAGAAGGGTTTTACCTGGTAAAATTTCAGCGGCCATAGCAGCAGAATGTGTCATTCCAGAGCAACCGATAGTTTCAACAAGTGCTTCCTTTATAATTCCGTCTTTTACATTAAGTGTAAGTTTGCAAGTTCCCTGTTGTGGAGCACATTTACCGCAACCGTGTGAGAACCCAGAAACTTGTTCAATGCCTTTTAATTGTATCCATTTTGCTTCCTCAGGAATAGGAGATGGACCATAACCTTTCATATTTATTGGACAACTCATATAATATTTCCTCCATTTTTTATTTTATCTTAAATTGATAAAAATTCAAAGCAAATTTAACAAATATTTTTTAGTTTGTTTAGAAACATTGACAATATTTAGAGAAAACAAATAAAATAAAAAATCAGTTAAAAAAATAAAAAACTAAACAAAAATATTATTGACAAAATATTGTTAAAAGGGTATAATACCTAGTATATCAAGATGGTGGAGCGAATCAGTAACATTTTCCTTCTGGCATAACAAGAGAGTGAACGGTAGGTGAAAGTTCAATACGGGGAAATATGTGAATTACAATCATTTCAAGTCTTGCGTGATATTGTCGGCGAATTGACAAAATAAGGATTACAAACTAAGAATTAGTTAATAATTAAAAAACTTAATTATTTGATACTATCAAACTAAGTTTGTGTAATCGAAGATAGGTGGTACCACGAAGGCACGCTTCGTCCTATTAATTAGGATAATGCGTGCTTTTTTAGTGAGGGAAAAATGCTTAAACATATAGGAACTTTGACTATAGAAACAGAAAGATTAAATTTAAGAAGATTTAAACTGAGTGATGCTGATGCTATGTTTAAAAACTATACTAACAGTGAAAAGGTCTGTGAGTTTTTGACTTGGCAACCACACGAAAAGATAGAAAATACTATTGAATATTTAGAATATATCCTTCCTTTATATGAAAAACTTTCGACTTATAGATGGGCTATAGAACTAAAGGAAACAGGCGAAGTTATTGGTGCTATTGATGTTATTGACAGTCTTGACGATAAACGCCGTTGTGAACTTGGTTGGGTGCTTGGTGATAAATATTGGGGCAAAGGATATATGCCAGAGGCGGCTAAGGCTGTCATTAAATATCTTTTTGATGTAGGCTATTTGAGAGTTCAGGCTATTCACGATGTTGCAAACCCAAAATCCGGTCGAGTAATGGAAAAGGCTGGGATGACTTATGAGGGTATATTAAAAAAATATGAATTAAACAATAAAGATGAACTCACAGATTGTGCAATATGGGCAATTATAAAGGAAGGAGTTTTTAATGTTTAGTAAGAAAGAAAGAGAAGAAATTCTTGATGACATTATAAATTTTTTAAAGTCACAAAAGGTGGAAATTATTTCTGTAGTTGGCTCTAATGGTACTGGAAAGGCTGATGAATTCAGCGATATTGATATGAGTGTTGTCGTCTCAAAAGAAAATTTAAAGGTTTGTTTTGATAATTGCGTTAAGTTCGTAAAAAATCTTGACTATTTTAGATATTTTGAAACTTTCTATAATGAAAATAGTATGCTTGTTGGTGCATTTTTAAATAATGGACTTGAACTTGATATCGGCTTTGTTACTATAGAGGAGTTTACTAAAAATAGACTTAAAATGGCTAAGAGTAAGATAAAAATCGTTTATGGCGATAAGAGTTTAGAAAATATTGAGAGTCCAAATAAAAAAGATAATAATAAAATTGATGATTTAATTAGTACTGCTTGGTATAACATTAAAAATTCAATGGTAGCCCTTAAAAGAGGAAATCTCTTTCGGGGAGTTAAAGAGATAGAAGAGTTAAGAATTGACATCGTTGATGCTTATTCTAGCCGAAATGCTATAGAAAGCAAACATTTTAGAGAGGTTGATAAACTTGACGAGGAATTTAAGACAAAACTTGCTGAAAGTTATTTAACGGGAGTTTCTTATAACAGTATAAAAAATTCACTAATTAATACTTTAAATCTCTTGTGTTTTGTACTAAATAAATACGGCTACACAAAAGATAGTGATGATTATAAAAATTTATTTAATAGACTTTTTACAGATATAAATTTATAAAGGAGAATAAAATGATAGATACAAATTTATTTAATGAGTTAAAAGAAAGAGGGCTTTTATACCAAACTACAGATGAAGAGGCTCTTAAAAAATTACTTGAAAGTGGAGAAAAAATAGCATTATATGAGGGGACTGACCCTACAATGGATAGTTTGCATATTGGACACTGTGTTCCATACTGCATTTTAAGGCGTTTTCAAAAGGCTGGACATAAAGTTTATCTTTTAATGGGTGGAGCAACTGCTTGTGTAGGCGACCCATCTGGAAAAAGCGAAATGAGAAAACTTATGGATAAAGATCTTATTCAAGCGAATATTGAGAAGATTAAAAATTCTTTAAAGGTATTTCTTGATTTTGAAGGTGAAAATAAAGCGGAAATTGTTAATAATGCCGATTGGTTTAAGGGATATGATTACATTGACTTTATGAGAGAGGTTGGTGTTCATTTTAATGTCAACAAAATGCTTACAAATGATATTTACGCAAATAGACTTAAAGAGGGTGGACTTACCTTCTTTGAAATGGGTTATATGCTAATGCAAGCCTACGATTTTATTCATCTAAACAAAGAAAAAGGATGTCGCCTTGAATGGGGTGGTGCTGACCAATGGGGAAATATCTTGGCTGGCGTCGAACTTGCTAGAAAACTCAATTTTGTTGACGGTGGAAACCGCGATATGATTGGTGCTACAAATCCACTTCTTCTTACCCCTGAAGGCAAAAAAATGGGCAAAACTGAAAAAGGTGCAATTTGGATTGATAAAGATAAAATTTCAGCGTACGATTTCTACCAAGGCGTATATCAAACTCCAGATGCCTGCGTTGAGATGATGTTTGCTTTATTTACAGACCTTCCAATGGAAGAAATTAGAAAAATTATAAGCGAAGATATTGTAAAAGCAAAAAAGCGTTTATGTTTTGAGATAACTAAGTTTATTAGAGGTGAAGAAGATGCTATTCTTGCTCAAAATATGAGTGAAAATCTATTTACACAAGGAGGAAACGATGCTCCTGAATTTGAAATTGAGAAGAGTGAATTTGAAAATGGGCTGAATATCTGTGATATACTTGCAAGAACTGGACTTTGCTCATCAAAGAGTGATGCAAGAAGAATGATTGAAGGTGGAGCAGTTTCTATGAATGGTGAAAAAGTTTCTTCTTTTGCAAGAATGGTTGAACTTAGCGATTTTGAAGATAATTCAATTCTTCTTAAAAAAGGGAAAAAGAACTTTATTAAGGTAGTTATTAAATGAAATTATTAAAATCGGCAGAAGTTATTGAAAAGAAGTCAAAGTTTTTTGGCTATCTTTTTGAATGTCAAAGCGAAGATGAAGTTAAGAAAATTTTGCTTGACCTTAAGAAAGAACACTCAAAAGCAACTCATATTTGTTGGGCTGCAAGAATGACTACTCCATTTTATGAAAGGGCGAGTGATGATGGCGAACCTAGTGGAACGGCTGGTAGACCGATTCTTTCAGTGCTTCAAAAGCGAGATTTAAATAATGTTTGCGGAGTAGTAGTAAGATATTTTGGAGGAGTTAAACTTGGCGCTGGCGGGCTTGTAAGGATTTATTCTAAGGTTGCTGGTGAGATTTGTAAAGATTAAACTAATATTATATTGAATTTGACTAAGGAGGCTTTTTTGAAAAAAATAACCGAAATAGAAAAAATAGGAAAAGGTGCGAGGTATAGACTTTTTCTTGATGGAGAGTTGTTTGGAATATTTGAGGCGGAAATTCTTGCTAAACATTGTCTAAAAAGCGGAGAGGAATATGACGATATGTTTTTTGATGAACTTTTAATTGAGAATGGTGATTATGCTTGTTTTAATCGTGGTCTTAGTGGGCTTGAAAAAAGCACAAAAAGCGAAAAGATGCTTCAAGATTATTTAAAAGAAAAGGGATATCCTATTGCTTGTATAAATAGAGCGATAGAGAAACTTAAAAGTTATGGTTATATTGATGATGAGGCATTTTGTGAAAATTTTATTTCTTGTTATGCTTCATCAAAAAGTAAACGCAAATTAAAATATGACCTTCTAAACAAAGGAATTGATATAAATATTATTGAAAAAAAACTTGAAGAAAAGTTAACGAGTGAAGAGGAAGAGGAAAAATGCCTTATTTTTGCAAAAAAATATATGAAAAATAGAGAATTTGACTTAAAAACCAAACAAAAACTCTTTAATCATCTTGCTGGAAAAGGTTTTGATTTTGGACTTATTTCTTCTGCTTGGGATAAAATAAAAAATAATAGTGAAGAAATTTGAGTTTTATTGTTTTGAACAAAAAAGCACGCATAAAAAGCGTGTTTTTTTTCAAAATAAGTTTAAAGTGTTAATTTAAGGAGATAATTATGTTTGAGCAGGAAGAATACGCTAGAGAACTTGAAAAACGAGCAAATGATATTTGTGATTCAACTTTCATAAAATATCTTTTGTCTGCAAATTTTCAAGAACAAAAGCATAAAATGCTTATAGGGGAAGAAGAGCAAAAAGAATTTTGCAGATTCTTCTTAGATAATCTATACGCAGAATATTCTTCCCTCGAAAAAGTCGATTTAATAGATTATTGGAAATTAATTGAATATGGACGGACAAATAAAAAGAGGTGAAATTTATTATGCTGACTTAAGCCCTGTTGTAGGAAGTGAACAGGGTGGAATTCGTCCAGTACTAATTGTCCAAAATGATATAGGAAATAAATATTCGCCTACAGTAATAGTTGCGGCAATAACCAGTCAACTAGGAAAAGCAAAACTTCCTACGCATATTGAACTTTCTGCTGAACAATACAATCTACCTAAAAATTCAGTTGCACTACTTGAGCAGATTAGAACACTTGATAAAAAGCGTTTGCAAGAAAAGGTTACAACACTTTCAATGGATAAGATGAATGAAGTTAATCGTGCGCTTTTAATTTCACTTGGATTTTAAATTTATTTACATTTTATAGTAATTCATCTAAAAACAATAAAAAACATCACTATTTTTGTGATGCTTTTTATTTATCAAATCCCTTATATTTTGTTTTATAACCATCATTTTCATCAGGTCTAAGATTGTTTGGAAAGTAAATATCTGTTTTAATGTCAAGAACTATTTTTTGTAATTTAGAAAGTATAAAGTATGGATTTTCTATATCTAGAATTACTGAAGTTTGAGTGTTTGCTTGAATATAGATATCTCCAACTTTACATAATCTATCAATAATTCCAACTTTTAAGTTTACTCCTTCAATGTCTGAATAATAGATGTTTTTAAAGTCTATTCCAATAACGCCACTTCTTATAATAATTCGCTTTTCAGTAAAGGCATATTCAAGGTTTTTGTGATTTCTATTAGCTTTTAGAATATTTGCAAGCCAAATCCAAACTGGCATTAAATGCACAGCAAAGAAAGGTACAATAAAAGCCCAAATTATTGAAGGTGTGTTTGCTTGAGTAGCCATAATAACAATAAAACCAACATCAAAACAAAGCCAGATAAGAACAAAAGGAAGCATAGTAAGAAAAGAATTTAAAATATATGCAGATTTTTTTGGTTTTAATCTTAACAATACATTTTCATCTTCATCTAGTATATCTTCTATAGTATTGTGTTTCATATTGTCATCCATTTTAAAATAATTTTCATCAATTTTTCCCATTAGACATTCTCCACTTCATTAAAATTGTATTCAAGTAAGTTAAAATCTTTGTCAAATTTAACATTACCTGTAAGTTTTTTATTGTTAAATACTTCCCTCATCCAAATTCTATCGGCAGCAAACATTTTTTCATAAGGAATTTTATCCATATCAAACCATTGTGGTTTCATTTCTTCCGTTTCGTCCGGAGTTCCAATAAAATCATTTGCAATATACACGTGCATTTCTTCAAGTGTTGGTTCTCCTTTGTGGAACATATCAAAATTAATTACCGCCACCTTTTTATAATTGATAGGGGTAACATTTATTTCTTCTTGAGTTTCTCTTATCATTGCTTGCTCGACAGTTTCACCTGGTTCAAGTTTTCCGCCAACACCATTAAATAATCCTACGCCAAACCCTCTCTTCTTTTCAGCAAGTAATATTTTACCGTCTTTAATTATATGAAGTAGGGTAGTAGTTAATTGTTTTTTCATTTTTCCTCCAATTCAAGATTGTTTTCTTCTTCAATATTTGTTTTTTGTATCATAGATGATGCGAGTTGTTTAATTTCAATGGCCATATCATATAATTTAGAACCTTTTTCATTTAACCTAATTATCAAGTATTATATCAAGCGATTTAATTGAGTCCATTTTCTTTCACCTCGTTTAAGAGTTCTATAAGTTCGTGAAAATTGTCAGGAAAAGCATTTTGTCCATTTATTTCTTTTAAATTCTTATCATTATAGATAAAGAGCTTGATATCTCCGTTTAGTTTATTGTCGTTAAAAGTAAAAATATTATTTTCGTTATCTGTAATTATAACATCTCTTTTTCCTTCTATCAATTTATTAAAAATGATGGTTATTTTTATAGATTTCCTCTTTTAAAAATTATATCAAAAAATACCTTTATTGTCAATAGAAAGATGCTATGAATAGGGTGTGCAATAGAGGTTGGGAGCAACTTGTAGAGACTATGAAATAGTAATATAAATGAATAATGAAACTAGTATATGGTAAAACGAAAAAGTGATAAGATAAAGTTATTAAGCTATTAAGCGAAATAACTTTATCACTGAAAAAAAGAACGCTGTTAGCGTTCTTTTTTCTTGGCAGGGGTGGAAGGAATCGAACCCTCCTCTGGAGTTTTGGAGACTCTCATTCTACCGATGAACTACACCCCTTTATTTATTACTAGGCAAGTATAGCATATTAAATGGGCAATTGTCAAACAATTTTATTAAATTAAAGATTTAGAGGTTGCTATTTTAGTTGTATTGTGCTAAAATTCAAAAGATAAAGGAGCTGAAGATGATTATTGGTGTTGACATTGATGGGGTTTTAACTAATCTTTATAAGTTTGTAGACAAAAAACGAAAAGAAATTTGCAGAAAAAATAAAATTAAAATTGTTAGAAATAAAAATGTTTTAAACTTAAGAGAACACTATGGTATCACTGAAGAGGAAAGCAATAAATTTTGGATGGATAATATCTTTGAATACGCAGAAAATGTTAAGTTTTATAAATCAGCAAGCAAGTATCTAAAAAAACTTAAAGAGGATGGGCATACTATTTATCTTATAACTCTTAGAGAATATTTAGGTCTTAAAGATGAAAATGGTCAAAGAATGAAAGAAATAGTTAAAAAAACTCTTATACAGAATAATATTACTTTTGATAAACTTTTTGCACTTCATCCAATAGGTGAAAAACTTACTACAATAGTAAACGAAAATGTTGATGTAATGATAGATGATGGGGCAAGTAATTTAATTACTCTTTCAGACTATATTCCTACAATTTGTTATTCGACGGCTTATAATAGCGGACTTCAATTAAATAATATGATAAGATGTAAAAATTGGAGAGAAATTTATAAAGTTATAAAACTCTTTGACAAAGCTCAAAAAGATGATGAACAGGAAGAAAGTACACCTATTATAAAAGCAGAGCTTAACAAATCGGATAGTGCAAATGAAGAAAGTGTTATTCAAACAGAGGAAGAAAAGTCAGAAAGTAAATAGAGGTTAAAAATGAATATAACAAAAATTGTGTCTAATTTGCTTGATTCAAATGTTTATGTTTTAGAGAAAGATGGTGAAATTATTTTAGTTGATTGTGGAGTAGAGTTTGAAAGAGTTGAAAAATTTATAAGCGGTAAAAAAGTCTTAGCAGTTCTTCTCACTCACGGTCATAATGATCATTGTAAGTATTGCAATGACTACGCGGAAAGATTAGGCGTTAAGATTTATGCAAATGAGAAGATAAAATCGACAATGACAGACAAAGAAGCAATTTATAGCGATGATGGAAGCACAATAAACGATTTTTCAAATTTTGTATTTTTAAGTGAAGACTGTAGTCTAAAAATAGGTGAGTTTATTATATATTGTTATCCTTGTAGTGGACATTGCCAGTGTTGTGAGTGTTATTTAATTGATGGGAATCTTTTTGCTGGTGATGTTTTGTTTGAGCGAAGTATAGGAAGAATTGACCTAAAAACTTCAAACAAGGAAGAAATGCTTTCTTCTCTTAACAAACTTGAAAAATTAGATTTTAAAACCGTTTATAGTGGACACGGTGATAGCACTTCTTATGAACAGCAAATGAAAAACATTAAAGTATATAAAAGGTTTTTAACAAGATAAAAGACTGGATTGACCCAGTCTTTTTATTTTATTTTAAATTAAGTCTTATATCTTTACCTTCAATATAAACGCAAATGGATGTTGTTTTATCTGCAATACGGCTAAAAATTCGTTCATCATAATAGTCATAAATATCATTTAAATTAAGATTAGTAGTTATGACGGTAGGGCGTTTATTAATCCTTCTTTCATTAAGTACTTGGTAAAGGTAACTTATAGTGATATTAGGGTTACGCAGTTCAGTGCCAAGGTCATCAATGAAAAGTATCTCAGCATTTAGATATCTAGACAAAAGTTGTTGTTTTTCTTCAAGGTCGCGTGTTGAATAACTTTTCATAAAATCTTGATGCATTGAAAAAGAGGTAGTAAGTAGTACCAGTTTATGTCTTTTAATAAGTTCATTTGCCATACATTTAGTTAAGTGAGTTTTGCCGACACCAGTATTTCCTGAAAGTAAAATTATAGTTTTATCAAAATCAGATAAACACCATTTTTGCATTTTACTATAAAGTGTTTTCATCATTTTTTTATCTTCAAACAAATTAAAATTTGCTTTGTCAAACTCTTCGAGTTCTAAAAATCCACTTTCTTTTTTTAAGATTTTATTTACTTCATCGATTAGGCATTCGCAGTAACCATTTTCAGTCACACCAACATCTTTACACTTTTTACAAGAATATAGAGGCTCGATTGAGGCAATTTTTAATTCTTTTAATCTCTTTTCATATTCTATTTTGAGGTTGGCAGTTTCAGTGTTGTCTGTATTGCCAGTTTTAGCATTATCAATGATTTTATTTATATACTGAAGATAGATATTTTTAAATTCACTGTCTTGTAGTGCTTTTTCTTTATTGAGTAAAGCCTCGCTATCTGCTTGATAGTGTCTATTTTCTATTATTTTTTTTGCCTTATCGGTAACAGTTGCTTTCATATAATCTCCTATTAAATATCAATTTCACTAATTGATTGAAAGAGGGTCTTGATGTCTTTGTCAGTATAACTTCTTCCTTCAAAGTTTTTCTTTACTGTTGTGTTGTTTGGTTTTTCTATGTTAGAAGTATTTTTTGCTTCTTGCAGAGTTTTAATTCCTTTTTCATTCCAGTCAGCAAGTATTCTACTTAAATACTTAATAGGACTTTCTTTACCTTTGGAAAGGGTAGTTGCATAAGTAATAAGTTCGTCACTTATCTTCCAATCATTTTTCCAAATTTTATAGTTTTCTCTATCAACATAGGTTACAACTCTCTTTATATCAAGAGTGTCAAGTATAGATTGAATTTTATCATCTATGGCAAGAATTTCGCCCATATACTCATTAAAGGCATCAATAGAAAGAAGTCCAAGTTTGTAAAATTTAGAAATAGCTCTATCCATTCCATCAAGAGTGCGAATTGAAGTTTTAAAACAATATCTGCTTATTTCAAGAAGTAGATTTTTATCAAAGCCTAAATTAATCCATTTGAGAATGTAATTTTCAACTACTGTTTCAAGATTTTCATAGTAAAGACCAAGTTCTTTGTTTATTTCTTTAGATAGAGAGTAAAGTTCTTTTTTATCTCTTTCAAAGTCGTCAATTTCTTGAGAAGAAAATAGTTTCATTTCATAGTATTTTTTGATAAGTTCGTCTGCTCTTTCAATAGAAAATCTATTTTTGCCTTTAAACTTCTTGCTAATATGAAGTATAACATCAAGTGAAAATCCATAGTCATTTAACCATTTGTTTACAGTTGCTCGCTCTTCAATATAAGGTGAACGCTTAATACCACAAGCATTAAAAATTTCTGTAAGTTCTGGAGATTTTTCTTCAAATCTTGTAAGTCTTTCTTCCACTTGAAGAGTGCTAGTTATTCCTTCATTTGCCCAGTTTTTTGCAACTGTGAGTATGTAGTTATATCCAACAGCACTTTGTTTAGTTTCAACACAGTATTTCATTATCATAAGTAGTGCTTCTTGTTCTACGTGATAACGTTCTAAAAAGTCATAGTATTCCTGATATTCGTGTTTAGATATACTGCGTTTACTTTTAAAGATGTCTTGCGCCTGTTGATTAAAGGTTTCATATTTGTCAGGTTTATAAAGTTTGTTTGCTGATATAACATTTTTAAGTGGAATATATGTTACTTCAAGTGGATTAACTCTAAGAAGTTGTACAAGTCCTTGTTCTTCCCAATATTCATAAGCGGAGATAATTTCTTCTTCACTCATATTGAGAGTCCTTGAAATGTTTAATAAAGAGTTATCAAAAGCATTGCTTGAGCAAAGATATAGTCCATATATATAAACAGAAACATATTTAGGTTGAGCAAAAGGAAGGTAATCATTGATAAATATATTGTCAAGTTCTGTTTTTGAACTTGCTATGTATTCGGTTGAAAATTTACAAAAAGACATTGTTTTCTCCTAGTAGTTTAATTATCGCCTCATAAGGCCACGATACAAGAAACATTTTATCATAAGTGATTAAATTTTTCAACAAAAATTAAATAGAGAATATTATTTTTGTAATTTTATTAGGACAAGCATC
>CARXKP010000001.1:19601-46705 GCA_949096025.1 uncultured Eubacteriales bacterium | reverse complement strand
AATAAAAAAATAATCGTCTACTTTTTAGTTGTTGTATTAATAGCAGTAGCAACTACTGCAATAATTCTTGTTTATAGAAAAAATAATCAAAAAAGACAAATTTTACGCTCATCTTATCAGTTAAATCTAAGTTTTGATGAAAATGATCATAAATTAAAAGGAAAAGAAAAGATTGATTATGTCAACAATAGCGAAAATTGCTTTGATTATCTTTACTTTCACCTCTATCCAAATGCTTTTAGACAGGGTTCAAAGGCAAGTGTTGTGAGCGATAATAATATTGAAGTTGCTTATCCAAATGGTTTAAGTTATGGTGAAATTTCAATTTTAAAAGTTTATAGTGAAAATGAAAGCGATTTAAGTTTTACTATTGAGGGAGAAGATGAAAACATCTTATCGGTAAAACTTTCTCAGCCCCTTTATCCAGAAGAAAGGTGTTATTTTACGATAGAATTTGAAACAATCCTTCCAAATATTAATCATAGGTTTGGTTATGGGGAAGACACAATCAATTTTGGGAATTTTTATCCTGTTGCCTGTATATATGAAGAGGGTAAAGGCTTTGCTAAGGCACTATATCACTCAAATGGAGATCCTTTTTATAGTGAATGTTCAAACTATGAAGTAGAGATTGAATGCGATAAAAATTTTGTGATTGCAAGTAGCGGAGTTGAGATTAGTAACTTACAAGATGACGCAAAACAAATTGCTAAATATGAAGCAAAAAATGTAAGAGATTTTGCGTTTGTGCTAAGTAAAAATTTTTCTCAAGTTTCAAGTGAAGTTGATGGTGTAAAAGTGACATATTATGGATATGAGGGTGACACAAATCTTGAAAATTGCTTGAAGGTTTCTGTAGATGCTCTAGCAACTTTTAACGATATGTTTGGCAAATATCCATACAAGACTTTATCAGTTGTAAAATCAAACTTTATTCACGGTGGAATGGAATATCCAAATATTGTCTTGATAAGTGACAAAATTGATGATTATAAAGATTTGAATTATGTTATAGTTCACGAAATTGCTCATCAGTGGTGGTATGGACTCATTGGAAATGATCAATATAACGATGCTTGGATAGATGAAGGACTTGCTGAATTTAGTACACTTTTATTCTTTGAAAAAAATGCTGAATATGGTGAAGATTATAAAACACTTATCAATAATGCTTTAAATAGTTATCTACTTTTTGAAGATGTATATATTAAAGTTGCAGGAAGTGTAGATGGAAGAATTGATAGGGCAATTAATGAGTTTGAAACCGAGCCTGAATATAGCCAATGTACTTATACTAAAAGCGTGCTTATGTTAAATTCTTTTAGAGAACTAATAGGAAAAGATAAAATGATTAAGACTCTTAAAAAAATGCAAGAAAAATATCAATACAATCTTATTACTCCAGAACAATTCATAGCCGAATTTGAAAAGTATGGAGGAAAAGAAACTGAAAGTTTCTTTAGAAATTGGCTTGATGGAAAGGTAATATTAAAAAAGGTTGGGTAAAGTAAAAAAACACTCTTAGTTTATAAAGAGTGTTTTTTATTAATAAAATTTCGATAAAACATAAAAATATTGTTGACAAAACGCGTTAAATAATTTATACTTAACATCGTCAGTTAAGCTTTAAATATGTTTAAAAATTAAAATTGACAAATATCATTATTTTAAGATTAAATATGGACTGCTAGCTCAGTTGGTAGAGCATTCGACTCTTAATCGAAGGGTCCGGGGTTCGAGCCCCCGGCAGTCCACCAAATTCGGGTTTACCCCGATTTTTTTTAATTTCTAATAAATAATAATTTTAAATAAAAAAAAAGACGGAATAATCCGTCTTTTTTATTTTTATTAGTTTAAAACGCGATTTTGTTCGTTGAAATCTTCATCTTCTATTTGTTTTATTATATCAGATAAATATTGACCTTTTTGCATAACAACATTTCTTTCAGCACCATTATCTTCATAGCACCCTTTAACAAAATTGTCAAAGTTTTCAGCTATCTTTGCTACAAATGCTTCAGGATTTCCGCGGTCTCTCATTCTTTGTATGTATTCATCTTTACAGTTATAGTCAGGAAAGATATTCCAGTATGGAATACCATTTTGCTTGCATTGCATTTTACCTTCGTGTGCAACAAAAATAAAATCGTACTTTTCTCTTGCCTCTGTAATTGCTTTTGCATAGTTTGCTGGCCAATCGGGATTTTTTTGTTTAACAATTCCTTTTCTTTCTTCAACTGACATCTTTTTCATTTCTTCGGTAAATACCCATTGAAAATCACTGCTTTCAAGGTCCAAATATTTATTTCCATTTTCCTTATCACAAAGAGTACTTTTCCCAATACAAGGGAAACCATAAACGACAATACCTTTTTTCATTTTTATTCTCCTAAGAAAATTATAACATACTATGACCTAAATATCAATAAAATTTTTTGTAGAAGAATTTAAATGTTTTTTAGTTTACTCTTAATTGACAAAAGAGTCGAAAAAAAAAAAAAAGATTTTAATAACATTTTTGTCAGTTATAATGTTTTGTAGCACAGTGTTGTTTGTAGGCTGTAATGAAGATAATTATATATGGGCTGAGGCAAAGACATTTAATAACAAAAATTTTACGATAACTGCATCTGTTGATTATATTCAAGACAATTCTTATGGAGAAGAAGTGTTGGTGCTTGAAGGGTTAAATGGGGAAAGTATTGTTGTTTGTTATAATGAAATAAATTCAACAATTTCAAATTCGGTTGACGAATTTATTGAGGCGATTAAAGAAATAGATAATCTTGAAGTTATTCACGGCAAAGGCGGTAGTATCAATATTAATAACGATAATAATTATACTTTAACAGAGGCAAAGTATTTTGCTTTTAAATCTCAAAAGACTTGGCAAAATGGAAGCGAAACTCCAGAAAGAGAAGAGTTTTATGTACATTATAATCTACTTATTGATGAATTTTATTATGATTGGCTTGCAGTGACTGCTAAAGTAGGTAATGGTTTTGTGGTAGCATATATTGGTGGAAGAGAATCTACTTTTAATAAAAAATTTAATGAATATCTTACTTATGCAAAATCACTTTTAGTAAATCCTGTTGTGAAAGAAAGTGGTGATTATCAAAACATTTTTTCTAACGAAATGAAATACACCTCTGAAAATGTTTTTACTTCTGGCATAAAATTTAAAGTGCCAAATGATTTTAAGTATTATATGCTAAATGGTGTAATTCAAAACAATCTTATAACCTGTGATCTCATTGACGGAAATAAGACATACGGAAGCGTATCAGTGCGTGCGTATAATGAAAATTGGACTTCTACGGGTACTTATTGTGTATTGCATCCTTCAATAATTGAAATGGAAAATTTTGAAATTAATAAACATCTTGTGAAAATAGGACAGGCAGAGGAATTAGGCTTCTATTTTAAAAAAGTAAATCATATAGTAAATGAAGAACATTACCAAGGTCAGTTAAATGAAGTTATGTATTTTAAAACATACACTAATAATAGAACCTATGCTTTTGAAATTATTTTTAATATTTATTATGAAGATGATGAAACTCAAGATGATTACAATGATTATGTTTTTCATTCTTATGGTGAAGATTTGAAAAATTTTGCAAACTATCTTGAAAAAGAATCTCTTGAATGGATAAAGGAAGTTGAACTTTTATAGTTAAATATGAGCCTTTAATTATTAATAGTAGTTAAAGGCTTTTTTGATAAAATATTGAAGTTATTTACTTTGATAAATGCTTAAAAAATGTTATAATTTAATAGGAGAAAAGAATGAAAAAAGGACATATTACTTTAGAGGGAAAAAAGAAAATAGTATTTTCGTCGCCACACGCAGTAGAGCAAACGAGAAACGGAACTATTAAGTTTTCTGAGCCTGACACCGGAGTACTTGCAATGGAATTAAATAAACTCGGTTATCCTTGTATTATAAAAACTCAAAATTTAAACGATGATGCTAATTTTGATTTAGAATGTGACTATAAAAAGGACTTGATTGCTTTTATAAAAAACAATCAAATAAAAGCAGTTGTTGACCTTCACGAGTTATCTAATAAAAGAGAGCAAGATATTTGCATTGGTACAGGTGGCAATGATAATAAAAATTTGATTGGTAACAGTGAACTCGTTGAAGAGATTGCAAGCATTTTTAATAAAGAATTTAATAATGTTACTGTTAATGTTCCTTTTATGGCTAGCGGAGACGGGACAATCTCTTGTTACATTTCAAAAAGACAAAATATACCTTGCCTGCAAATAGAAATGAATTCAAAAATATTTATGCAAAACTTAAAGACGGTAGATGAAATGGTGGGGTTGTTAGATAAAGTTGCAAATGTTATGGAGAGTTGTAATGAAAAAGATATTACTGGTAGGGAATAGAAGTTTAAATCAGGAGAAGTTTAAAGTTCAAAATGAACTTCTTTTTGATGCGGCAAAAAAATATAATTGTTTTTTAGATATTAAGACTAATTGTGATGTTTTCTCTCATCTTCAAGAGAATAATAATTTAGATTATGATGCTATTTTATTTTATGATAAGGATATATATCTTGCAAAACATTTTGAAAATATGGGGAAGAAAGTCTACAATTCAAGTAGTGCTATCTTAAATTGTGATAATAAAGCCTTAACCTGTCTATGCCTTGAAAAGGATAATTTACCTATGCCAAAAACAAGTATAATTCCTCTTTTATTTTATTATGATAAAAATTACTTAAACTCTTATATAGATAGTTTAATCGAAAAATTAAAGTTACCCATTATCTGTAAAGAGTGGTTTGGCTCTTGGGGCGAACAGGTTTACCTATTAAAAACTAGAGAAGAAATTGTAGAGATTATAGAAAAGAAAAAGGGGAAAGAACTGCTTTTTCAGGAGTTTATTAAAGAAAGTTCTGGAGAGGATATACGCGTTAATGTTGTAGGAGATAGAGTTGTTGCGTCAATGAAAAGGCGTTCTATAAATGGAGATTTTAGGGCTAATATTTCAAATGGTGGAATAATGGGAAATTATATTCCTACAAAGGAAGAGGAAGCCTTGGCACTAAGGTGTGCTAAAAGTGTAGGTTGTGATTTTTGCGGTGTAGATATATTGCAATCGACTAGAGGACCTCTTGTTTGCGAGATAAACTCAAATGCACATCTAATCAATATAAAAGAGTGTAGCGGAGTAAATGTGGGCGAAGAAATAATAAAATATATATTAAAAAAAGAGGAAATAAAATGATTTATTTAATATACAATAAAGAGGAGATTGAAATAAATCAGTTTTCTATAAATAAATATATAGAGGGATTTAATAAGTACGGCATAAAATGTCAACTTATAACTACTGATGATTATAAAAATGCAACAAAATTGCCACGTGCAGTTGTAAACAGAACAAATAATTATAAGATTTCGACATATTTTGAAAAAAAAGGCATTCGAGTTTTTAATAACTCTTTTGTAACTAAAATTTGCAATAATAAGGAAGAAACCTACAAATATCTAGGAAAAGAAGTTAAACACCTTGAACTTTTTGACAAGAAAGATAATCTTTCCTTTCCGTTTGTTGTAAAAGATCCGACAAGTAAGGGTGGAAAAGATGTTTTCTTAGTTGAAAGCAAAGAAGAACTTGAGAATATTTATAGTGAAAATATGATTTTGCAAAGATTTTTGCCTAATGCTGATGATATAAGGACTTATATAATTGGAAACGAGATAATTATGTCTTTAAAGAGAGTTTCAAATTCTGGATTTAAAGCAAATTACAAAATTAATCATAAAGCAGAGATATATAATTTAAATGAAGATGAACTTAATTTAATAAAAACCGTTTTAAATAAATTTCAGTTTGATTATGTAGGAATTGATATTTTAAAGAATGAAAGTACTGGGGAGTTTTATTTTAGTGAAATAGAAGATAGTGTTGGAGCAAGAGCAGTTTATGATATAAGTGATATAGATATAATTGCAATGTATGTAGAATATATTGTTAAACAATTAAATTAAAAAATTGGGTTAAAATAGCCCAATTTTTTTAAATATTTGTCGAAAAGTCCTTATATACCTTGCTTTCTTGTGGTCCTACGCTGTTTTGATATTTACCTTTATAGAGTTTGATTTTTCCTTTGGGTTTCCAAAACATAATTTGTCCTATCTTCATTCCTTTATATATCCTAAGTGGCTGAACAGCGTGCAGTTGGAAAGTGAGATTTCCTTTAAAGCCAATATCAACTAGGTCTGCAGTTATTTGTACAAAAAGTCCAAGTCTGCCAGTCGAACTTCGACCGGTTATGGTGGGGACAAAATAGTCACTGCCTATAATTTCCTTTGTAAAACCAAGATATATCTTGTTTGGCTCGAGTATAATTCCCTCATCAGGTATAGGAATAATCTTTGTTTTAAGAGGCTTTTTGCTGTCAAGTACATCGTCTTCATAGACTTTTAAATAGTCGCCCAGTTCGACATTATAGCTGTTTGGATTTACATTGTTTATATCAAACATTGAAATGGTTATTCTGTTTTTATTAACTTGTTTGGTAATTTCAGTTCCTGTTAAAATCATCGTTTAACTCCTTATAGAATTTGCTAACTTGTGCCTTTTCAAATTGACGATATTCGCCGTTTTTGTAGGTTTTATCCTTTTTGCCTTTTATTTTCCAAAAGGTTACCTGACCTATTTTCATAAAAGGATAAACTCTAAGAGGCTGTACAACTTTTAGTTCAAGAGTCCAAGAGTGATATGTTCCAACGTGACCAAGAGGGGCGGTTACCTGTAGAAATAAACCAAGTCTTCCCATTGAACTTCTGCCGATAAGTTGAGTAACATATTTATCACTTCCAATTTTTTCATAGGTGCTTCCAAGATATAGTTTATTTGGTTGCAATACATACCCCTCATCAGTCAGTTGAATTGTTTTATAATTTGATTTCTTTTTTGCATCAATTATATCATCAAATTCAAGTAGAGTTTCTGCAAGTCTATAATTATAACTGTTTGGATTGAGTAAGCTCTTCTTAAAAGGAGAAATTTTTATATTTCCTTTTTTAACTTGTTTTACAATTTCAAGATTTGTCAAAATCATAATTTTGCCTTTTATCGTTTAATTTTAGCCCAAGCCTCAGTTGTTCTAAAGTCTATAGGAAGTAAATTGAGGTAGGAGTCAATGCGGATTATAAGTTGAAAAGAGTTAAATATATTGTTTTCTAATAAGAAATTTCTCAAATCATCAATCATATTATGTATTTTCTTGGCAAGATAGGCTATTTCATAATCAGAGAAATTCTTTTTTATTTGTTTTTCATCAAATTTTTGTACTTTGAAAATATTGCCAAAATCATAAGGAAAGTTTATTGCAAGATAAGCGCTATTATCTCTTGTATTAACTCCTGGTACTATGGATGGAATGAAGTTTATTCTATCAAAATTGTCATCGACTATATAGGTGTTAAATTGTGCTATAGCAAGCCTGTCACTATAATAATTTTCACCTTTTTTAAATTTATGACATTCGACACAAAAATTAAATATATCTTCAAATTCTTTTGCTCCTTCCTTTAAATCGTTTAGGCAGGGGAAGAATCTGTTATCTTTAAACTTTAGGTCGCTATAAAAGGCTTTATTGGGGTCTGCACTGCGTTTTAGTACAATAGTATCAAAGTTTTCATTTTTAATTTCAAGAGAATTTAAATCTTTTTTAGAATTTACAAAAAATAGTTGTAATCTATTTTTATTGAAATAATAAGGGAAGTTATCATATAAAAATTTTAAACCTAAAACTCTATTAAAAATATAATTATCCATTTTATCCCTCCTTTATTTGAGTTAAAAGTTTTCTCAGATTTTGTTCATATTCACTCATAGTTCCCCAGTTGTCAACCTCATAGTCGCATTTTATAACGTTCTGCCATTCTATACTTGATTTTGCGTCTGCTTTTGTGTGGTCTTCACGAGTTCTACAGTAGCCATTTATTTTAATAAATACAAATCCAAGATCTTTTAAACATTGGTAATTGGGTGGCCGACAATCGTCATTTGATATAATCATTTTTTTGCCAGATTTTTCTTTCAATCTATCTTTAAAATTGTCAAGAAGAAAGGTCGGATTTTCTTTTCTTATCTTTAAGCCAAGAAACTGCAAAAGTTCGCCATCTTGCTTATCTTCAATATCCATATTTAAAAACTTATAAAAGCTTTTTTGAAGGTCATATAAAGGTTTAGCGATGGTTATGTTAGTAATTGGTTCAAAACCGCCGATAAGTTTAATAGCGGTTGTCTTTCCATATCCACTTGGAGCAATAAAACAAATTTTATTCATAATTAATCTCCTTATAATTGTGTATTTTTTACGCATTTGTGTTTTTTAATAAAAGTGCATTAAAGCACTTTTAAAAGTTAAGTGTATAAATTCTATCACTAAATTTATATAATTTACTTGGTTTTGTTTTTTCCTTTTTAGAAACTTCGTTTGTTTCAATAATTATTTTTTCAGCAAGTAATTTTTTTCTAAAATTACGCCTGTCGAGAGTTCTACCTAAGATAGTTTCATAGGTCTTTTGAAGTTCTGAGAGGGTAAAAGTGTCGGGGTATAGTTTTTTTATAATGTTTGTTGTGAATATTTTTTGTTTTAAGGCTTCTATAGCCTTTCCAAGGATTTCATTGTGGTCATAACCAAGTTCAGGAACTTTGTCAATAGTAAACCAAGCAGCCTCCGAAGCTTTTTCAGTTTGTTCAAATTTTTCAATTATTTTTCTATCACTTACTCCGATGTAGGCTATCGCAATCATACGCTTGAGTGAACATCTATCTGGATTTGTAAAGACATCAAACATTTCAAAGTCAATATTTTCAAGCCTTGCTTTTTCATATAGTTCTCGTTTCATAGCCTCTTCACCAGTTTCGGTATTATAGGCACAACCTCCAACCATTATCCACTTATTTTTGAATGGCTCATTTTTACGCTTAATAAGTAGCACTTTAAATTTGCCATCATCAACGGTGAATAGTGCAAGAACTACGTGTAAACCTTGATTGTCGTATCTTGGGTCGTCTACCTTCATTTTTTCCTCCAATATATATTATGCGTACTTTTTACGCATTTGTCAACTACTTTTCAAAATTAATATAAAAAATGAGAGAAATTTCTCTCATCCTTTATTCCATTTCCGTTTCATCTTCATTAACTACTTCATTTTCTTTAACTACATCTTGCTCTTTATAAGTTTCTGTAGCCTTAATAGTAGTTTTTGTTATTCCTTCACTTTGAAGTGGTGGAGGAGAACATAGATTTCTTATAGGGAAAATAGTTCTATTAAATTTATCTTCAAAAATCGCTCTATTTTCAGGAGTAACTTCGAATGAATAGTAACTCTCAAGTGCAGTTAAAAAGTCTTTATCAGATATTTCAGGCGATAATTTCTTAAGTTTATCATCTTTTTCTCTGTCAATTTTATATTGAATAAAACTTTTCTCAAGAAGTAATTTTTCATCAACATTATCTTTTAGTTCAATATGTTCAACTGTTCCGCCACCGATAAGAGCCTGAGGATTGAACCCTGGAAATAGTGAAGTAATAAGTTTTCCTGCTTTTTCTCTATCTAGTCGTTTCTTTGTCAACTTATTTCTTGCTTTTCTTAAATTTCTATTTGCATCAACTGCAAGTTCTACCTCACGCATAAGATTTAACTTTTGTCTATAAACTTCTCGCTCTTCAGGAGTTTTCTTAGGTGATTTTTCAATATCTTTTTTTGCTCTATTTATTTTTCTTTCAACCTCTTTATAGTCATCTTCTGTCATAGAACCAATTAATTTTTTAGTATAAAGGGCTATATCTGACATTTTTTTGTTAAACGATTTTGAGTCAAGATATTCTTCAGGTTCTTTTGGTAGACTATAACCATTTTTATTATGAGTGTATAGTGATAGCATATCTATACATTCGTCAAGCGAATAGTTAAGCGTAGAATTATTAGGTTTATTTTGTGTAAATCTAGTAAATGATTTATTTGCTTTTACAGTTTTTTCAAGGTCTGTAAGTATATCTTTCTTTCTATCATAACTTTCATATTCGGCGTTTGTCTCTTGAGGTAGAGTTGCTACAATTTCTCGTGTTGAGTCTAGTTTTTCTCTAAGTGCAACATAATCACTTTCTTTCATTTGAGAAATTAATTTCTTTGTATGAAGAAGTAATTGATTTTGAATATCATAAAATTCTTCGTAACTATAAATTTTGTCAAGATTTTCAGCAAAATAATAATCGCCATCATCTGTAATTACAAAATTAGTTATCATTTGAAGACTTTCATCAAGGGTGAGGTTTGAGAAGATGCCTTCATCTAATTTTTCATCTGAATATTTAGCATATTTATTGTCGTAAGGGTGAATATCTTTGAAATCAAATTTATCTCGAAGACTTAAACTTTCTTGTTCTGGTATCACAAAAGGATAAAGCAATCGGCAGGCAGAATTAAGTTGTTCTTTTAATTTTGTAAGGGTTTGGTTATCAAATTCTTTTGTTTTTCGCATTTCTTTTATATAAAGATCAATACTTCTTGAAACTAAAAATCTTTCTTCATAATTATCTTCGGCTTTTATATGTTCGATAGTTCCACTATATTTATAATGATGATATTCATAATTTGGAAATACTGATTGTAAAAGTTTAACTGCTTCTTCGCGTTCAATTCGTGCGTCAACTTGCTTTTGAATTGCTTTTTTAAACTCAGCATTAACTCCTACTGTTAAATCAATCTCTCTTAAATCTCTAATTTTAGATTCATATAAACGAATTTGAGTGTTATTTCGTTTAGGCTGTTTTTGAGCAGTCGTCTTTGCAGATTTAATAATTTTTAATGCAGGTTGATAGTCAAACTCGTCCATAGATGCAAGTATTTCTTTTGTTTCAAGTAGTATTTCTTTGCGAGTTTTTTCAAATTCTGCAGGGGAATAAAGTTTTGATGTGTCATCATCAAAATAATAATTTTTTCCATCAAATTGATAACCTGTAATTTTCTGTAAATTTCTTTCAAGGCGAGTGTATACATTGTTAAGGGTTGATATTTCTTCTATATCCAACTTCATTTCATAACCCCGCCTAATTCCAGGTGTTATGTCGAATGGATATACAGTTTCTAAAGCATCTCTAAGTTTTTTCTCGGTTTCCTCAATAGTCTTTTTATCGGTTTTTCCATACTTCTTTAAATCTTTAAGATATTTGTCTATGCTTTCTTCCACAATATATCTTTCTTCAGTGTTATTAATAATCTGGTTATCATTTAAAGCATAAGTTGAAGGGGCAGGTTTAAACCCTGGGAAAGTGGTTTTTAATATATCTAAAGCATTATTATATTTTTGTTGTTTTACTTTTGCTTCTTCAGTCCGCTGATTTTGAACTTTTTTAACATCTTTATTGACTAAAAGGTTAAGATGAAGGTTATTAAAGAATCTGCTTCTTTGAGTATAAATTTCTTGAGTTACATTACTATTTATTCTCAATGGACTATTTTTAATTGCAACTTTTGCTTCATATATAAGTTTCATTAAAATATCATAATCAGCTTCTTCAATATAAGAAACAAGTCCTTCTATTCTTTTTGTCTCTGATCCAAATGTTTGTATGGCTTTTCTTAGTTGTGTTTTATCACTTGGATCTGTAATTTTTATATCGATAACTCTTTGGAGGCTCTCTTCAAGTAGTAAAATAGGGTCATTTTCAATGACTGTTCTTTCAAGAGCGGAAAGTTTAGAAAGAAGAAGAGATTGTTCTTCTTTAGGTTTAGTTTCAATAATTTTCTTTCTTTCAGCTTCAAAATCTGAGTGGATTTCTTGCAACATCTTCTTTTTGCCATCTTTGTGACGGGTGATTGTTAAGGAAGGAGAATATTGAAAACACCATTCTTGATAACTTTTTGAACATTTAGGTAGTGTTGAATCAACTATAAGCGATGATTTATGTGTTGCACGAACAGGATTATCATTTGCATTTGATTTGTGGCTAAATTGTAATTTAATTGAATGATCAATAAACTTTTTTTCTAATATTTCTTTTTGTTCTTTTGAATAATCAATAGAATATCTTAAAACATTAGGCGCAATTCTTTGCATCATATTTAGTGCTTGAGTGTGACCAACTAAATCTGAATCAATTTCAAATAAGAACTCATCGTGATTTTTATTATAAATTTTTTCTTTTGTTTTTTCAAAAGGTGATAATTTCCCAGATTCTTCTCCAAAGGTTTCTTGTTGATATTTATCATCTGTCCTAGATAGTCTTTGTGCAGAAAAGTGTAAACTCATTAAATAGTCATCTGGTGACATAACATAAGGTGAATTAACAAATTTTTGTAAATTTAATTCTTGCACTTCGTGTTCTAGTTCGTGCGCTGCTACCATAATCAATGTTCCGACATATAGGAGTCTGTCGGGTCCGTGTAAATTTTTGAATCTTGAAAAATAATTATTGTCTTCAAAAAATGTTAAAGAATGTTGTCCAGAAGAATGAAATGCAGCAAAAGATTCTCCTTCGGGTGTTTTTTCTTCATAAATAGTTTGAATGTTTTCTAGCCCCATATCAACAACGAGGTTACGAACAACGACCTCGTTCATTGCACGCATCCAAAATTCTGGTATAGTTGCTTGATAGTTATTGTTTAAATTATTACAAATATCCCTTATAAATTTATCTCCACTTCTTCTCACTTCATAATCGTGAAAATCAAGTCCCTGAATAAGTTTTAAAGACTCTTCTTTCTTTTGTTTTTCAGACAAGGATTCATCTAAATATATTTTATTTAATTCTAGACTTAAATCCATATGCACCTCTTTGAATTATTTTACCACAATTTGATTGATAAATCAATAACTAATTAATAATTTTAATTATATTATAATTAAATAAATTTAACATAATTCACGCGATAATATATTATACTTTTGTGTTATGGAGGGGATAATGGAAGAGCTTATAGATTTATTAGATGAAAATGGTAATATGATTGGAACGATAGATAAAGCGATTGCACATAGAGATGGTCTATGGCATAAAAGCGTACATATTTGGATGGTAAATGATAAAAATGAGATTTTGCTTCAACATAGATGTGCTGAAAAGAATTTTTTTCCTAACTTTTGGGATTGCTCATTTGCTGGTCACGTAGGTGCAGGAGAAGAATCTATTGAAAGTGTTTTAAGAGAAGGTAAAGAAGAAATAGGTTTAAATCTTCAAAAAGATGAAGTCAAACATCTTTTTAGATTTAAAGAACATTTTGAATGGGGAAATATTGTTAGCAATGAATTTGTTGATGTTTTTCTTATTAGAAAAAATTATGAAATTGATAAAGATAAATTTCAAAAAGAAGAAGTTGATGGCTTGAAATGGGTAAAACTTTCTCAGTTCTTTAAAATGATTGATGAAGGGGATAAAACGCTAATACCTCATACTGAAGAATATAAAAAATTGAAAGATATTTTGCTATAACTATTGACAAAAAATCATAAATAAATTAAACTAAGAGAGTAATATTCTTGCTTAATTCATTCTCGGGATATTACTTTAAAGATCAATTAAGATAGGTTAAAATCTTCTTAACGAATGACTGTAAAAGTCGTTAAGAGGATTTTTTTATATAAAAGGAGAGAATGAATGAAAAATAATATAAAAATAGTTAGGCGAATTGATGACAGCACGGGTTGTGAATATATTTTTACTACAATAAAAAAGAAAATTGATGAGAATAAAAGTTTTATGCCAAGGATTAAACTTACTAATGAAGTTTTTTCGCTAAGTACATCTTTAATTGATTATGTTAAGGGGAAAAATATACCTTATGCAATTAATGCTGGCATTTTTAATACAAAAACACTAGAACCAGAATGTGTACTTATAATAGATAATAAAATCATTTATGATAGAAAAGAAACTTATATCCACGTTAATCCTAATGACGGTGATGAGAAAAGAGATGTTTTATATACTTTAGGAATTAATAAAAGTGGTGATTTTAAAATGTATAAACCTTGTTTTAGTGCTAAAGAAATATTAAACGATGGTTGTCAAGATGCTGTTATGGGATTTGTACCGCTTATAATAGACTATGAAGAGTTTAAAGATGGGGATGATATTGTTCCTTATGGAAGTAGAATTGATAAGCCACGTCAAATTGTAGGACAACTTAAAAATGGTGATTATTATATTCTTACCGCTAAAGCCCCTGGTCTAACTTTTCAAACTAGTAGAGATTTGCTTAAAAAACTTGATGTTCCTTTTGCTTATGATTTAGATGGTGGATCTTCAACTCAAACAACTTTCTTTGATGAAAGGCTCACGCCTGTTTATAGGGATGTGACAGGTAGGAAAATACCTACTATTATGACTTTCGAGCCTATTGAAATAGCTTGAACTTGTTTATTTTAAAAATAATCTATCTTTTTGTAAAATATCCTTATTTTTCTTTTACATTCTAAAGATTTTATGTTAGAATGGTTTTGAAGGGTGACAGAAATGGAAGTTTTGAAGGGATTTTTTGAGGAAAGGTTAACTTTCTATTTAATGTTATTGAAGATAACGCCTAATTTAAAAGGTTATGAATTTATGAAGGAATGTGCTAGGAGGTTATCAGGTGATTCCATTAATAGATTTAGAAGTAGTGAGAAATTGTATAGTGATGTTGGTAAACAATTCAATGAAGATAAAAGCATTATTGAAAGATCAGTAAGAAATGCTATAGATGTGAGTTTAAATAGAGATGGCATTAGAGATTTTGAAAAGTTTATGAAAATAGAATTTTATAATAAAAAACCTACTCCCAAAGAACTTTTAAATATGTTAGTTGAAAAAGCCTTGGTTGAAAGCAATAAGATGAAACTTGATGAAGAAAATCTTTGTAAGAAATGGAAAGAAGATTTAATTGGCTAGATATATTTTTTCGACAATCTTCGTAATTGATATTTTTAAAAAATTATAAAAAACACTTGCAAATTTAAAGCAGGTGTTTTATAATGTTTCCATAAAAGAACGCATAGTTCTTTTAAAAATAGGTTGGTGTTTATGAAGGTAATTAATGAACAGTTGCTTGAGCAGATGCTTGATTATATTAAAACTTATCAGGTAGAAAATGGGCGAAGTCCCTCATATCGTAATATAATGAAGAAACTTAATTTGTCAAGTTTATCTATGGTTCATAGGTATTTAGAACTCCTTTATGAAAGGGGGAGTATTGAGAAGGATAAACTGGGATGTATTGATATTTCAAGTAATTTAAACTGTGCTGGAACAATAATTGCCCCTATTGTCGGCACAGTAACCTGTGGAAAACCAATCTATGCAGAGGAGAATATTGAAGGAGTGTGTAAATTGCCATCAGCTATTTTTGGAAAAGATGAACTCTTCCTTCTTCACGCAGAGGGAGATAGTATGATAAATGCTGGTATAAACAGTGGTGACATTTTGACAGTTCGCAAGTGTGAATGTGCAGAAAATGGTCAAATAGTAGTTGCTCTTTTAGATGATTCAGCTACTGTAAAGACTTTTTACAAAAAAAAGGACTGTATAGTATTGCATCCAGAGAATTCTCGTTATGATGACATTATTACAAAAGATGTAAAAATTTTAGGAATAGTTGAACATTGTATACATAAACTTTAAGGAGGCAAGAAGTGCAAGTAAAGTTGTTTTGTCCTAATTGTGGGCGATGTCTTGGTGAATGTAATGCGTCAGAAGAGGCGACTTGTAAGGTGCTAATAGCAAAACCAAATAGGATAGGCAAAAAGCATTTTATACATAATATGAAATGTGTTAAATGTAAAAATGAAGTGTTTATATTGATGGAATTTAAAGATTAAAATTTAATAGAATAAAGTAAATAAAAAGCGAACCTAGCGTTCCAAAATCGAAAAAAAAGATTGAGGAGTGCTAGGTTTTTTATAATAATTTAAACTTTGTGTCCGAAAAACTAGAAAGTTTAAATCTAAAAAAAATACATCTAAAAGATGTAAACTAAATGAACAATCTAAATAAGTTATTGTTCAAAAATAAATAATCGTGCAACATTTGGTTGCTGGTGCCGAAGATGGGAGTCGAACCCATATGAAGTTACCTTCGCGGGATTTTGAGTCCCGAGCGTCTGCCATTTCGCCACTTCGGCATAATTTCTACTGATATATCTTATCACATTTTTTATTTATGTGCAACTATTTTTTTTAAATCTAATTAAATTTTTAAAACAATAAATAAATCAAGGAGTTAATAATGAAATCTAATGAATGGGTAAAAACAATTTTATATACTTATAATTATTTAGGAAGAGTGGCTGATGGGATTGATAAACTTGTTACTCAAAATGCACTTAATTCATTTTACTTTAGGGGAGAAAGACAATCTGAAAATGGTGTTATGTCAGTTGCAAATAGAATAATAGAGTTAAGTTCAAGAAAGGTAAGGCTTATAAATTTAAAAGTTCTAATAGAAAAATCTCTTAATTTAATGCCTAGAGAACTTGCTAGGCTTTTGGTGCAACGATATATTGATAACGATGAAGCAGGAGAAATAGCCTTGAGAAATAAACTCAATCTTCGTACATATTTTAGAAAACTTATAAAGGCTGAAAGTAGTTTTAAAGAAATTATGACAAAACTAGGGTTTAACGACGAAAAACTTTCTAAGTATCTTGAAAAAGAAAAATGGATAATAGAGGTCTATGAAAAATTTTTAAATGAAAGCAAGGAAGAGAAAAAACTGGCTTAACAATTATGGCTTTTATAAAACATTTAAGTTAGATCACCATCATCAAATTCAAAGTAATCTCTCTTTCTAGTAGCACGCATTTTTGATTTGGTTGCAGTTGATTTCTCTTTTATCATACTTGGTTTAACAAGTAGGTAAAGCACAATAAGACAAGGAAGGCTCACGCCAACAATAATAAATCCCATAGCAACAGAGGTAAGTTCTTTTGGGTAACTTAAATTAACAAAAGGTTTTTCGATAATGTTAAATCTTTCATTATTCGTAGTAATGGATGGTAGTTTATCACAGAATACGGAATAGACATAACCATAAGCAGAGGTGTCAAAATTATACTTGCAGTATATCCAAGAATTACTTTTGTCTGGAATTGCCTCTTGACCTTTTATTATACCGTAATAGGTCAGATTATCGGTTAGATAAGGAATAGTAGTTTTTTTAAGACTATCTGATAGCAGTGGAGAAGAATAAAGCCCTAATCCTTCAGGAGCGTAAACTCTAAAGTTTGCCTCAACAAATGGAAGGATTGGTACTCCATCCATTGCAACTACTTCATCTTTTATTACATAGCCATAAACATCTTTATAACAGCAATAGTAAAAATCATCTCCCGCATTTTCAAGTAGTCTTACAAAATAGCTGGTTGGGAGTTCAAACATTTTACTACTATCTTCTTTTTTAGGTGAAGAGTAAAGAAAAATATTGTTACTTTCTACTTTAGCATAGATAGAGGAATTTTGAGCGTTACAATATAATTTATTCTCAAAAATGCAAAATGGCATTAAAAACAGCGAAATTATCAAAAAAATCATTAATTTTTTCATAATTATATTTTAATTTGTTTAACTGCCTCAAGCAAATAAATATTTGTCGAAGAGAGGCGAGTTTTAAAAAATAATGACAGGAGGAGAAAAGTTTGGATAATAAAAATGATATTGAATATAAATTAAAATTAGTAAATAATGAGATTTCTAAACGAAAAAAATGGGATAATCTATCACATTATAATACAGGAGAACTAGTACATAAGAAACAAATGGAATTTCACAAATGTAAAAAAAAGAACAGATGGGTGTTTGGCGGAAATCGTTCGGGCAAAACTGAATGTGGTGCAGTAGAAACAGTTTGGCTTGCTAGAGGCATTCATCCCTATAAAGAAAATAAACAAATTTCTTGCTGGGTAGTCAGTTTATCAAAGCAGGTTCAACGTGATGTAGCGCAAAATAAAATATTACATTATCTCAGAAAAGATTGGATTGAGGATATTGTTATGTCGAGCGGAAGAGCTGATAGTTCCGAAAACGGAATAATTGATTTTATTCTTGTAAGAAATATTTTTGGTTCACTTTCAAAGATAGGATTTAGAAGTTGTGACCAAGGAAGAGAAAAGTTTCAAGGAACATCGCTTGATTTTGTATGGTTTGATGAAGAGCCTCCATATGATATTTATCAAGAGAGTAGAATGAGAGTACTAGATAAAAAAGGAGAAATTTTTGGTACTATGACTCCGTTAAAAGGGCTAACTTGGGTATACAATGAGATCTATCTTAATTCTAATCACGATGAAAATGTTTGGTATACTCTTATGGAATGGGCGGACAACCCTTATCTTGACAAAAACGAGATAGAACTTATGAGCAAGGCTATGTCTAGTGAAGAATTAGAAAGTCGTAGATATGGAAAGTTTGCTATGAGTGGGGGACTTGTGTACAAGGAGTTTGATGAAAATGTTAATGTTATAGAACCTTTCAAGGTGCCAAAGGAGTGGTATGATAATATTTCCATTGATCCCGGTCTTAATAATCCACTTTCTGCGCATTGGTATGCAAGGGACTATGACGGAAATGTTTATGTTATTGCAGAACATTTTGATAAAGGAAAAGATGTAGCCTATCACGCTGAAAGAATAAAGGCTATTTCTCAAAGACTTGACTGGCATTATTATAACGGTAAAATTAGAGCATTAATTGATAGTGCGGCAGGACAGCGAACTCTTGCAAGTAGTAAAAGTGTTGTTGAGTTATTTGCTGAAAATGATATTCTAGTCAATCCAAAAGTAAACAAGGATATGTTTAGTGGGATAAATAGGGTTAAAAGATATCTAAAAGACGGTGAAGGAAAACCACATTTATTTATCTTTAAAAATTGTGTAAATTTAATTGAAGAGATCAAGGGCTATTGGTGGGGTGAACAAGATGTTCCAATCAAGAGAGATGATCATTGCCTTGATGAAATGCGGTATTATCTTATGAGTTTACACTTAAATGAAAGAAAAAAAGAAGAAAAGTCACCTCTTCAAAAGGAAAAAGAAAGGCTTATTAAAAAATTAGGAAAAAATAGATATCACTAAAATGTAACTATTTATGAAAATATTTATAAATTGTTTGGAAAAAATATTAAGATGTGTTAAATTAAAAATAGATATATTTTGTTATATTAGATATATTAAATATATAAAGCGGTGAAAATATGAAGAAATTTTTATTAATTGTTTTTTCTTTTATGATTTTGCTATGTGGGGGAAGTATGCTTTCTCTAGGTCTTTTGTCTTCTTCAGCAGAAGAGGGTGAGAGCAATATTAAAACTATTTCTTCAGCAGAAGAATATGTTACTGTTATGAGTGATAACTCAATTTATGGCGATAAAGATGTTATAATAAGACTTGATAGCGATATCAATCTTGAAGAAGTTGATCTTAGTGGAATAACTGCAATCAATGCTCAGTTTATGGGAACGTTTGATGGAAATGGTTATACAATTTCAAATATAAAAATAGTTTCAAGTTCTCAATATTTTGGTCTTATTCCCCAAGCTTCTGGTGCGACCATTAAGGATGTACGAGTGAACGGAAAAGTTGAGTATATTTTTACCCCAACAAATGTAAAAGAACTCTATGTTGGTGTTTTGGTTGGATATGGTATAAATGTTAAATTCTTAAACTGTGAGTTTGATAATGTCGTTGGTGAGGGAAGTGATGCCGTAACTAATGATATTTCCCTTCCAGTTTATTCTAATATAAATTTTGGTTCTCTTGCAGGAAGAATAAGAGGTGAAGATACTTACATTAAAGACTGTATCAATTATTATTATTTGAATTTGCAACTTATTAAAGATGTTAGTGTTAATATTGGTGGGCTTGTTGGAAGTATTGAAAATGGAAGTTTATTGAATACTCTTTTTATGGGTAATATCAATATTACAAATAACGTTTCTGCTACAAATGCATTTGGCCAAGTGTATATTGGTGGAATTGTAGGCGGTGTAGGTGGAAGTAAGGCATTCATCAGAAATTCACTTTTTGGTGGTCTAATAACTAGAGTTAATAGTGTATTAAACTTAAATTATTATGCTGGAGGTGTACTTGGCGGAAAGTTGTCAACTATTAAATCTGCAAACATTAATTTCGTTTATTATACTGATGCAAATTTGAAACCTAGTGGTGATAATAGTCTTGAAAGAAGTGAAATCGTTACGAGAATTGAACGTATTGATCGTGATTTTATGAATAATACTTCAAATTTTGACCCAGCAACAACTGCTTGGGACTTTGATAAAGTTTGGCGACTTACAAATTCAGGTTTTCATCTCCAAAACTTCCAGTTATTTGATTATATCTTTAATAATATTTTAGATAACGGTCGTATTTTAGATAGTGCTAATTTTATTAATAAAGAAGATTCTCCAGTAAAGAGATTAAACTCAAAATATGATGAGGATGTTTTAATAGAGATAGATTTTAAACAGGAAAATTATGGTTATTATGTACTTTCTGGAATTGTGCTAAATGGCAATTATCTTCCTGCAACTGAATATACTACTGAAGAAAAAGAAGTAAATGGTGCTATTAGCGGATATAAAATACTATTAAAAGCAAATGCAGTAACCGCTGGTACTTATTCTTTCTCAATTTCACCTAAAGGATATAGTTGTATTGCGACAATAGCAGACGAAGCCAATATTAGAGATGAAGATAATAATATTATTGACCATCAAGGTGGTATCCTTATTGATAGTGGTACGACTCCAAGTTTTGACCCTGTTCCACTTACTTTTTATCGTGATTCAAAAGCAAGAACTATTATTGCTGAAGGGCTAGATATTTATGTATTCGACCATTGGGATATGTTTGTAAAAGACCAAGATGGAAATTTTGCACAAAGAGTAGAACTTGAAACAAGTCAAGATAGTGCTTTGACTGTGGCATTTGGTACTGCTCCTTTTGACAAAGAATTTAAATTGATTGCTTATTTTACAAAGAATGCGATAAATGTAAGTTTTGGTCAATATCAAACAGAAATGGTTAAATCTATCACTTTTGGCGGAAAGTTATATCAAGGTGAGCCTTTACCTATTTCACCAAGTGCAACACAATCTCTTGTTGTTGTTGTAGATAGCGATTATGTAATTGATACCGATGCTTTTGAAAGAGATGTTAAAGCATTGTATGGAAATACTACTGCTCCTTCTACTGTCGTACTTTCCTCAGAAACTGATGAAGAGCAGGGAATTACAACATATAGATTTTCTGTAAATATGCGTCTTATTACTCAGTTTGATAATAACGAACTTAAATTATCCTTTATGATTTCACAAGCAAAATCGGACGGTATGTCAAGTTTGTTATGGCTTTATATACTTCTACCTACTGTAGTTGTTGGTGGCGGTGCGATTGTTGCTGTTGTTATAATAATAAAGAAACGTAGAAATAGTGATGATGACGGTATAGGTAGTTCAGTAGGTAGCGGAAAAGGAAAGGCAAAAGCAAAGAAAGAAAGTTATAAGGACCTGTATTAATAAAAAAATCCTCTTAATTAGAGGATTTTTTTGTTCAAAATAAATTATTTCCCAATTTTTTGTGCTATGCTAGTATTTACAAGTTTGCTATAACTTGGATTATAATTGTCTTTAGAAGCATTATTGAGAACTGCTAAAAGTTTATCGAAAGAAGCTTCACTCATTATTGGGCTTGAGCACCAAGCATCAATAGCAAGGTATTGTGTAACAGCAATTTCAAGTTCTTCCTGGGTCATTCCGGCGAATGAATTTTTAAGTGCTTTAGCAGATTTTTCAGCACTTTCAGTTGAAATATATTTATAGCCTTTGTATACAGCTTTTAAAAATTTCTCAGATTGTTCGCTCTTATCTCTAAGGTAACTCTCTTTTGCTATAAAGCAGGTGTATGGAATGTAACCTGAAAGGTCGCCAACAGCTTTAAGTACAAAACCATTTCCAGCCTTTTCAAGAAGTGTTGCTGTAGGCTCAAAAAGGGTGCAATACTCATTGCCAGAAGTAATAAATTCACTTCCAATGTTTGCAAAAGCGACATCAGTTCTTAAATTTACCTCGCCTTGACCTGCATTAGTACCTATTTTCAAACCTGAAGTTTCAATAACATACTGAAGAGTCATTGCAGGAAGTCCGCCTTGACGACCACCAATAATAGTTTTACCTTTAAGGTCATTTAATGAGAAGTTATCAGTATCTTCTCTGCCGACAATAAATGAACCATCTTTTTGAGTAAGTTGACCAAATACCATAGGTCTATCTTTAACCTCTTCAGCATATACAACTTGTTCAGGACCTGCCAAGATAATATCAGCACTTCCACTAATAAGTGTTGTCATTGATGAATCAGAGCCACTTGTGCTTTCAAGTGTTACTTCAAGCCCTTCTTCTTCAAAGAAGCCCATATTTAAAGCTACATATAGAGGAGCATAGAATATGCTATGAGTAACTTCATTAAGTCTAATTTTATTGTCGTTTTTTCCACAGCCTACAAACATAAGCGAAGCACTAAAAACAAGCATCAAGCAGACAACAAAAAGTGAAAATTTTTTAATTTTTTGCATTTTTCCTCCTTACACTAGTCAATTTATGTACAAATTAAATAAGATGTGAGGAAAATTGAATAATAATTAGATAAATAAACTAATCTTTGACAAATGATGAAAAACAATTTATAATATACATATGAAAGTAATTACAGGAAAATTTGGTGGACGAAAACTACTTGATAATAAATATGAACACATTCGCCCAACTGCAGATATGGTTAAACAAGCTGTATTTAATAAATTGGTTGATAGAATTATTGGTGCAAAAGTACTTGACCTTTTTTGTGGAACTGGTGCTCTTGGTATTGAGGCAATTAGTAGAGGTGCAGGGGAAGTCATATTTGTTGATAAAGACAAAAGAAGTATTAGTTTAACAGAACAGAATTTGAAAAATTTAGGTATTGAATCAAGGACTATTTGCCAAGATTATGAAAGTGCCTTAAATTTATTTGTAGGTCAAAAATTTGATATAATTCTTCTTGACCCTCCATATAAAAGCGGTTTTTATGAAAAAGCACTCAAACTCATAAAAGATAATAACCTACTTTCTGATGATGGGATTGTAGTTTGTGAACACGATAGGGATATAACGATAGACTTTATAGGTTATGAACTTTTAGATGAAAGAAAATATGGTATAAAAAAGGTAAGTTATCTTAGAAAAATAATAAATTAAAAAAGTTCACATAAATTGTGAACTTTTTTCAATTAATAAAGTTTTAAATAACAGGCTCAAAATCTTCAAAGATAACATTATCGCAGTGTTTTACTACTTTTAAATATTCACTTTGACTTCTTACAGTCCAAGCAAGAAGAGGAAGAGATTTGTATCTTCTTGTAAAGCGGTTTGGAAGGCGACGAGCCTCATAACTTATAAAGTCAGGGTGACTAATGCTTTTATTTAGCATCATTCGTTTTAAAGCGAATTTTTTAAATACCGCAAGTTTTACATCCCTAAAGTAACTAGCAAGTTGACCTCTTAAAATGTGAGGTGCGTGTTTATAGAAATATTCAAGTACAAAAGGGTTGAAAGATTGAATAGCAAATTCACCTTTATAATTATTTAAAAGTTCAAGCACACCTTTTTCAAGGTCGCCAACTTTACCATCATTTTTTATTTCAATGAGAAGTGGAACTTTTCCGTCAACAAAAGATAAAACCTCTTCAAATGTAGGTATTTTTTCATTAGTCCCAGCAAGAGAAAGATATTTTAAATCTTCTTTATTTAAAAATTTCAAATAACCGTCATTTTCAGTAAGACGAGAAAGACTATCGTCGTGAAAGACAACAATAGTTCCGTCTGCGATAAGTTGTACATCAAGTTCGATAGGGTAACCTTCTTCAATAGCACGGGCAAAAGCAGCCAATGAATTTTCTGGAGCGACTTCATTGTGAAGTCCTCTATGTGCGATAGGTTGTTGAACAAGCCAAGAATTAAATAAGTCCATTATTACCTCTTTATAATAAAAAATCTTAAAATTAAAAACTTCTATTTATATATTATAACATAACTAAATCAGAAAATAAAGCAAATTCAGTCAAAAAATCGTTTAAAAAGTCTTAATTTTATTAAATAATTGACATTTTTACATTTGTTAATGCTCATAAAACTAATAAATGCTAAAAAATCTTAGTTTATTTAAAAAATTTTAAATCAATTTTATTAATTGTTATTATTGATTTGCTTATTTTCAAAAATAATGCTAAAATTTTGACTATGGATAGATTAAAGAAAATAAGAAATTTCTGTATTGTAGCACATATTGATCACGGTAAATCTACTCTTGCTGATCGCCTAATAGAAAAAACAGGTACTCTTGCTAAACGTGATATGCAGGATCAACTTCTTGACAGTATGGAACTTGAAAGAGAAAAAGGAATTACAATTAAACTTACTCCTACCAAAATGGATTATCAATTTGAGGGGGAGGAATATGAACTAAATCTAATTGATACTCCGGGACACGTGGACTTCACCTATGAGGTTTCGCGTTCTTTGGCTGCCTGTGAAGGGGCAATTCTTATTGTAGACGCTTCTCAAGGTGTGGAGGCTCAAACTCTTGCAAATGCCTATCTTGCAATAGATAATAATTTGGAAATTTTACCAGTAATAAACAAGATTGATTTACCTTCTGCTAGACCTGAAGAAGTGAAAAAGGAAATTGAGGATATTGTGGGAGTACCTGCGATGCACGCACCTTGTATTTCAGCAAAGGATGGAACGAATATAGAAAAAGTCCTTGAAATGATTGTTAAAGAGTTTCCTAGCCCTAAAGGTGATGAAAATTCACCGCTTAAAAGTCTTATTTTTGATAGTTACTACGACAACTTTAAAGGTGCAATTTGTCTTGTGCGCATTTTTGATGGAAGAGTTAAAGTTGGTGATAAAATCAAAATGATGCAGACTGATAAAATTTATGATGTTACAGAGGTAGGTATTTTTGTCCCATATTCTAAACCAGTTGATGTATTGAGAGCGGGAGATGTAGGGTATATAGCCTGTTCAATCAAAACTATAAGTGATGTTGCTGTTGGTGATACGATAACAAATGCATTAAATCCAACGGATAGTCCTCTTCCAGGATATAAGAAAGTTCAACCAGTTGTATTTTGTGGTATTTTCCCAGTGGATGGAGCAAAGTATAATGAATTAAAAGAAAGTCTTGAAAAATTAAAACTAAATGATGCCTCGCTTGAATTTCAGCCAGAGGTTTCTCAAGCACTGGGTTATGGATTTAGGTGTGGATTTTTAGGACTCCTTCATCTTGAAATTATCACTGAAAGATTGGAGCGCGAGTTTAACCTAGATATAATTACAACCGCACCAAGTGTGTATTATCACGTGTATAAGACGGACGGAGAAATGATAGAACTATCAAATCCATCATCACTACCAAGTGCTGTAGAAATTAATTATATAGAAGAGCCGATTGTTAAAGCAAGCGTTTATACTCCACCTCAATATGTAGGCCCAATTATGGAACTTTGTCAGGAAAAGCGAGGCATATATAAAGATTTAAGTTATATAGATGAGGGAAGAGTAAAGATAAATTATACTTTACCTTTAGGCGAGATTATCTATGACTTTTTTGACAGTTTAAAATCAAGAACTAAAGGCTATGCAAGTTTTGACTATGAACTTGCAGGTTATGAAAGAAGTGACCTAGTGCGAGTCGATATTCTTCTTAATGGAGAAAGATGTGATGCTTTATCAATTATTGTTCATAAAGATAAGGCTTATACAAGAGGAAGGGCACTAACAGAAAAACTTAAAAAGATTATTCCTCGCCAACTTTTTGAAGTGCCAATTCAGGCGGCTATTGGTGGAAAGATTATTGCAAGAGAAACTATTTCGGCTATGCGAAAGGATGTGCTTGCAAAGTGTTATGGCGGTGATATAACTAGAAAGCGTAAACTTCTTGAAAAGCAAAAAGAAGGAAAAAAGAGAATGAGAAAGATCGGTTCAGTTGAAATTCCTTCTGAGGCTTTTATGTCAATTTTAAAACTAGAGGACGAGGATTAATGCTTGGAATTTATGTTCACATTCCATTTTGCGAAAGGAAATGCTTATATTGTGCATTTTCTTCTTTTGTTGCGAGTGGTGAAGAGAGAGAAAGATATGTTGATCATTTAACTAAAGAAATATCCGCTTTTCACAACAAATATGAAGGTGAAAATTATCGAAAAGTTGATACAATTTATTTTGGTGGCGGTACTCCATCGATATTAAATACTGAAGATTTTAAAAAGATTGTAAAAACTATTAAAGAAAATTTTGATATTGCTAAGGATTATGAATTTACAGTTGAATGTAATCCAAATTCTTTGACAGAAGAAAAACTTATTACCTTTAAAGAGGAGGGCGTTAATCGTATTTCTTTAGGAGTTCAAAGTCTTAATAATGAGGCATTACAATTTATTGGACGACTTCATAATAGTAAAGAAGCACTTAATGCAATAAAACTTGCAAAAAAATATTTTGATAATGTTTCTGTCGATGTTTTAATAGGTCTTCCTAAAATTCAAAAAGGGGATTTTATAAATGATTTATCACGGCTTATTAATGAAGGGGTTAAACATATCTCAGCCTATATGCTTCAAGTAGAAGAAGGAACACCACTTCAAAAACTTGTCAACTGTAAGCCAGCACTTTTACCAGATGATGACGAGTGTGTTGAAATTTATGAAGAAGCATCAAAGTTTCTTAGTAGCAAGGGTTATGAAAGATATGAAGTTTCAAACTTTGCAATAAAAGACTTTGAAAGCAGGCACAACTTTAAATATTGGACAGGAGAGGAGTATGTTGGTTTTGGCTTATCTTCTCATAGTCTACTTAAAAATGAAAGGATAGCGAATGCTAGCGATTTTAACTCTTATTATAATGAAAAAGGAAAAATGAGGGAAGTTTTAGGGAAAAAGGAACTTATAGAAGAACATATAATGCTTGGTCTTCGATGTAAAAATGGTATAAGCAAGGATTATCTAAAAAAAATAGGATATGGAAATAAAAACATAAATGCCGGCCTTTCCT
>CARXKP010000001.1:0-19591 GCA_949096025.1 uncultured Eubacteriales bacterium | reverse complement strand
ACAAAATGTCAATCTCTTAATGATTTTATAAAGAGAGATGTTGTAACTGAAAAAGGTGATAGAATTTATTTAAATCCATCTTATTATGGAATAAATAATTTTATAATCGCCTCTCTTCTTCCAGAAATTTAAAAAATTTTATTAAAATGCTTGCAAAAATAAAATAAATGTGCTAGTATAGTGTGTAAAGTAATTTTGCTTTACATAAAAAGTTATGAGAGTAGAAGAAAATATTAAACTAGCAAAACTATTTGATGCGTATGGCACTCTTCTTAGCAAAGGGCAACAGGAGGTATTATCAAGTTATCTCTATGATGATTTCACTGTCAGTGAAATCGCTGAAAACTTGAAGGTCTCTAGGCAGGCAATTATGGATAGTGTTACAAAGGCAGAAAAGAAGCTTTATTCTTACGAGGAAAAACTTGGCTTTTTGAAAAAGATTGAAGTTCTTGAAAGCGAGAATGATAAACTTAAAAAGAAAATAGTAAAGTTAACACTGAATAATTAAAAATCTACTTTAAAGGAGGAAAAAATGGCACTTTTTTCATCACTATCAGAAAAATTTAACCATATCTTTTCCAAGTTGACTAAAAAAGGACGACTGACTGAACTTGAAATCAAAGATGCAATGCGTGAAGTTCGTATTGCATTGCTAGAAGCGGATGTAAACTATCTTGTTGCAAAGGATTTTGTAAAAATCGTTTCTGAAAAGGCTGTTGGAGATGAGGTTCTTAAGAGTCTTACTCCAGCACAACAGGTTATTAAGATTGTAAGAGATGAACTTACCTCGCTTATGAGTTCAAATGAGCAGAAACTCGTAGTTTCTCCTTCGCCTCCAACTATCATTATGATGTGTGGTCTACAAGGTGCAGGTAAAACAACAATGTGTGCTAAACTTGCCGCTCACCTTAAGAAATCTGGCAAAAAACCACTTCTTGTTGCTTGTGATATTTATAGACCTGCGGCAATAAATCAACTACAGGTTGTAGGTAAACAGGCAGGAGCAGAAGTCTTTGAAAAAGGTACTCAAAATCCAGTAAAGACAGCAAAACAAGCTGTAGAACACGCAGTTAAACAAGGCTTCGATACTGTTATCATTGATACTGCTGGTAGACTTCATATCAATGAAGAATTGATGGATGAGTTAAAGAATATCAAAAAGGAAGTTAAGCCTGCTGAGATTTTACTCGTCGTCGATGCAATGACAGGTCAAGACGCTGTTACAGTCGCTCAATCGTTTAATAACGATTTAGATATTAGTGGTGTAATACTTACTAAACTTGATGGTGATACTCGTGGCGGTGCGGCATTGTCAATTAAGGCAATAACAGGAAAGCCTATTAAGTTTACTGGTGTTGGAGAAAAGATTGGTGATATTGAACCATTTTATCCAGACCGTATTGCTAGTCGAATACTTGGAATGGGTGATGTACTTTCTCTCATTGAAAAGGCGCAAGAGGCGGTAACTGAGGAAGAGGCAAGAGAACTCGAGAAGAAGTTCAGAGAAAATTCTTTTACCTTTGATGATTATCTTGTTCAACTTGAAAGTGTAAAGAAAATGGGCAATATCAAGGACCTTTTAGGAATGATACCAGGAATTGGTGGAAAGATTAAAAATCTTGATATAGATGAGCGACAAATGCTTGTTAATAAAGCAATTATTCAATCAATGACACCAAAAGAGAGAAGAAATCCTGAAATCATAAAGGCAAGTCGTCGTCAGCGAATTGCTAATGGAAGTGGAACTTCAATTCAACAAGTAAATCAACTTCTCAAATCTTTTGAGCAATCAAAAGAGATGATGAAGCAACTCAAAAGTGGCAAGTTAAAAAATAAAATGTTTTAATATTTGCTAAAATCAATTTGAAAGCCGTTAGGCTTTATAAACTAAGTTGATATATCATCATTGTTTATTTAAAAAATAAAAAATGATTTTATATATAAATATTTTAAGGAGGAAAAAATGGCAGTTAAAATTAGACTTACAAGAAAGGGAGATAAAAAAGCACCTTTTTACAGAGTAGTAGTAGCTGATTCTAGAGCACCAAGAGATGGTAAATTTATTGACATTATCGGTACTTACAATCCACTTACTGATCCTGCAGAGATTAAGATTGACAGCGAAAAAGCAAAAACTTGGCTCAAAAATGGCGCAACTCCAACTGAAACAGCAAAGCAACTTCTTGTAAAAAGTGGCGTAATTGAAAAATAAAGGAGTATTATGAAAGATATAGTTGAATATATTGTCAAATGCCTTGTAAAAGATAAGGATAGCGTGCAAGTTCGCGAGAGCGAAGAAAATGGCGAAACTATTCTTTATGTTACAGTGTCTGATGATGATATGGGACGAGTAATTGGACGAAAAGGTAAGATTGCTTCAAGCATCAGGGCAATTGTTAAGTCCATTTCTTCAAGAGATAACAAAAAAGTTTTTGTTAAGTTTGGAGATAACGAGTGATTGAAATCGCTAAAATAGTTAAACCACAAGGTATAAAGGGAGAGGTTAAAGCCTTACCTTTTAGTAATGTGGAAAAACTTTTTGATGTTTTGACAGAATGCCTTGTCGGAAATAAAGTTATGCACATTGAGCATATCTCTTTCAGGCAAGGCTTTTTGTATATAAAATTCAAAGAGATAAACACAAGAAATGATGCAGAACTACTTAGAAATCAATCATTAAAAATTGAAAAAAGTTTACTTGAAGAAATGAAAGATGAAGACGAATTTTTAGTTGATGACCTTATCGGAATGGTTTTATATGATGATAAGGGTGCAATGATAGGTCAAATTGTTGATATATTAAATTATGGAGCGAGTGATATTATCGTCTTTGAAAAAGATAATAGACAATTTGAAGTGCCTTATGTTGACAGTGTATTTAAGGTTATTGACGGAAATTTAGTTGTTGATAGCGAAAAACTTTTAGAGGTTATGATATGATAATAGACATACTTACTCTTTTCCCAGAAAGTTTTAGTTATCTTAATTCAAGCATTTTAAAACGTGCTCAAGAGAGCGAAATTCTCAAAATTAATGTACTTGATATAAGAGAGTTTTCTAAAGATAAACATAAAAAATGTGATGATTATCCTTTTGGTGGTGGTGCGGGGATGCTTATGACCGCTCAACCTATATGCGATGCAGTAAAAAGCGTACAAAAAGAAAATTCTCACATACTTTTTCCAAGCCCAACAGGCAAGACTCTTACTGTCGAAAGAGCAAGAGAGTTATCAAAGGAAGAACATCTTATATTTATTTGCGGACATTATGAGGGAATTGACCAAAGGGTGATAGACCTTTTGAAGCCAGAAGAAATATCAATTGGTGATTATGTGCTTACTGGCGGGGAACTTCCAACAATGGTCATAGTTGACTGTATTTCAAGATTTATTGAAGGGGTTATAACAGAAGAAAGCTTGTCAGAGGAAAGTTTTTCTTGCGGTGGACTTGAATATCCGCAATATACTCGTCCTCAGATTTTTGAAGGGCTAGAAGTGCCAAAAGTTCTTGTTTCAGGCAATCACGCAGAAGTTGACAAATGGCGAAGGGAAGAGGCGTTAAAGAGGACAAAAGAAAGCCGTCCAGACCTAATTAAAGATAATAATTAAGGATTTTTGCTATAATTTTTAAAAAATAACACAAAAAAGGATTGAAAATGGAAAAAAATAATGTTTCAGCAAAGATAAATTGGTTTCCAGGTCATATGAAAAAGACTATTGGAGAGATAAGAGAAAAACTTAAAATAGTTGATGTCGTAATATATGTGCTTGATAGTCGAGCTCCTATTTCTTCAATCAATCCAAGTTTATCTCGTCTTAGCGAAGGTAAACCTATTTTATATATTTTTAACAAGGTAGATTTAGCAGATGAGGCGAGGGTAAGAGAACTTTCTAAAGGTTATAAATCAGAAAATAGCGATTACTGTATAATGAATAGCACTCTTAGTGGGGCCTCAAAAATAATCAAACAAAAAATTCTTTCTTTAACAAAATCAAAACTTGATAGGATGAAAAATAAGGGTTTAAAAGCAATTATTCGTTCGATTGTTGTTGGCGTTCCAAATTCAGGCAAAAGCACTCTTGTAAACAATCTTTGTGGAAAGGCGAAGGCAGTTACTGGAAATCGTGCAGGTGTGACCAAACAAACACAATGGGTATCCATTGGTGATAACATTGAACTTTGTGATACTCCAGGAACTCTTTATCCAAACCTTGAAAATCAAAACGTTGCAAAAAAACTTTTCTTTATAGGTAGTATCAAAGATGAAGTTGTTGCTGATATTAATACTCTTGCAGTTGAACTAATTGCTCTTATTAGCGAAAAATATAATACTCTTCTTCAAAAACGCTTTGGTGAAGATTTGACTTTAGAAGGAATAGCAAAGGAGAGGTCTTTTATTGTTAGTGGCGGAGAACTTGACATTGAAAGAGCAGCAAATGCCGTTATTGATGATTTTAGAAAATGTAGAATTGGGAAAATCACTCTTGACTAGGCAGGGGAAATTATGAGAAAGCAATTCAATAAAGTTGAAGGTACTAAGGGTGAAATTAAAGCCTGTAATTATCTCAAAAAGAAAAAATATAAAATTTTAGAAGTAAACTATAGAAATAGACTTGGTGAAATTGATATTATCGCTCAGCAAAAAAAGACTATTGTTTTTATTGAAGTTAAATCACGCTCCACACTAGCCTTTGGTAGACCTAGTGAGGCAGTAGATAGAAGAAAACAAGAGAAAATCAAATCTGTTGCAATGCTCTATCTTATAGAAAATAAATTAACTGAAAGCCAGTCACGAATGGATGTTATTGAAATGATTGGTGATAATGAAATAAATCATATTATAAATGCCTTTTAAAAATTCTTATGACAAAACTTTTTTAGGTTTAAAAGACAAAAAAAGTGAGAATACTTAAAGTAGGGCATTTTTTATTTGCCCAGATGTGAGGTTATAAAATGAAAAAAAAGATTTTTGTAGTTTGCACAATGCTTTTGCTTATCAGTTTTATTTTTGTCGGTTGCGAAAAAGCGGTAAAGATAAGAGCTGCTACTTTTTCAGATATTACAGCGGCAGGTAGTGAAAACTATGTTGTTAGAGTGAGTTATAGTGAAGATAAAAGATTGAAGGGAAAGGGTAGTGATGTTCAAATTAAATTTAGTAAGACAGGTACAATAAAGTTAGGTCGAGAGGGGCAGGAAAAATTTAATTATGAGATTGAAGATTATGATGAGTGGTATTCTCTTACACATATTTTCAATGAAGCGGATACAACAAATGTTCGAGGGGATAGATATGAAAAGATTGAAGATGCTCTTACTAAAACATATATTATAAATAGTGACCAAAAAATGAAAATCACTTTTAGAGTCGTTGTTGGCGAAATAGAAGAAAATAGCACTGGTGATGGAGAGATTTTGGTTGGAAGTCAGGCAATTTCCGACAATTTTGTATTAAAAATAGAATAAAAGCATAAAAATTGCTTTTATTTTTTTGTTAAGTATAGTAAAATATTGAATATATGGAGTTTTATAAATGTTAAGAATAAAAAATTTATATCTTAGATATACAAGAGAGTTTTACGCACTATATAATATAAATCTTGAAATAGCCGACAATGAAAGGGTGGCTTTTGTTGGCGAAGATGAAAGTGGAAAGACAAGTCTTTTGAGAATTATATCAAAACTTGAGAAACTTACAAAAGGTGAAGTTTATATTAGGGACATTCCTATTGAAAAACTTGATTATAAAACTGATTTAAGTGCAGGCTATATTCCTGCTACTCCTGTTTTTCTTGAAAAGAAAACTGTTTATGAAAACTTTAAGTACGCTCTTAAAAATTGGGGTTATGATGATGGCGAAATTGAAAGCAAGATTAATAAAGTTATAATTTCTTACTCACTTGAAAAAATTAAGGATACTAAAATTAAAGATTTGTCACTTGAAGAAAAATATGTTCTTTCTCTTATTAGACTTTCTTTTAGAGAACTTGATCTACTTATGGTTGATAATATTTTTGATAACCTTACGCCAACAACTTTTGAGGTAGTTATGACTCTTATTAAAGAGCTTACTACCAAAAAGACAACTCTAATCCTTGCAACAACTAAAGAGGAAATAGCCGATAGACTTTGCAAAAGGAAACTATATTTTAAATATGGTTCAATGGTAAAAAGTTTGACAGATTAAAAAAACAGAGGTTCAACCTCTGTTTTTTGATGCTTATTTTAAAACCAAAGCCCATTTTATAGAATTTTCAAGAGTTTCTATTTGCCTAGCTCCAAAGAAAGCAATGATGTTTGCTACTCGATATTGCGCACGTGTTAAATCAAATATAAGTGCTTTTTTATCACTTTCTTTTACAATTTCAAGAAGTTTTTCAAATAGAAATTTGCCATATCCATTAGACCTTTCATTTTCATTAATGTAAATTTCAATAGGGTTTACCTCTTGCTCTAAGATATAGCCATAACCTATCTCTTTATCATCATTTAATAATAAATATTTTTCGGAATTTTCCTTGTCGCTTTTTACGCATTTTTCTATTCGCATACTTGTTCCTCCTCATTAAAATGAGTGTTTTCTATTTTTTTGACATATTTACTAGGTATTATTTCTGCTAATTGTTCATTATAAAAATCTCTAAAACTTTCAAAATTGCTGTAAGCATTTTTTATTACATCTAAAAATTGTAAAGTATCTTTTTTAGGAATCTTCCTATCTAATAAAAAGTCCACAACACTCTTTTTTAAGTAAGAGGCTAATTGACTATCATTTAATACCTGTTCACTTTTCGTGCTTTCATCTATAAGCACAGAGTTGCCAGTGAATTGGTAATTTTTATCTTTTTCACCTGTTAATTTTATAGGATTTTTGCAACTTTTTGAAATAAAACTTAAAAGATAGTGTGAGTATGTTTTAAAAAAATCAGTTTCGTCTACTCTAGTTTCAAAAGTATATTTTTTTCTTAAAGAATCTAATTCTTCTTGATTATTGCCACTAAGCGAAGCAAGTTCCTTTAAATAGTGTGCTTTAATTATATGATATCTATGGAGACCATTGCTACTGATAGTGAACTTTCCTTTATCTGATTCAATCAAATAAATAGGTTCTTTTGTAAAGCTGTAAGATAATTGAGAAATGATTTCTTCTGTTGGAATCTCAAGCATAGATAGAGACCTTTTTTCATATCCTGCTCCATTTTCATCGAAAAAACCATCCATATTTTCAAATAAACTCATTTTGCCAAGTTCACGATATTCATAATCATAACCTTTAACATCTGCGATACAAACTTCTTTAGAAGTATATGAATTTTTATAAATTCTATACTTGCTTACAATCCAGTTTACATCACTATCAGAGTAAACTCGACATCCGTCAAGTTTTTCTAATTTTTCTTTATCAAAGCCTTGTTGGCTTAAAAATTTTGATATACATCCGTTCATATTTATATTGTATTATAAATATTGTTTAAAGTCAATGATAAAGTTTAAATTGCTCCATAAAAAGAGGGACGCTTGCTAAGAAGCTTTGGAAGAGCTATAGGTCTATAAGGATAACTCTTTATTTGTTCACGGATAAATTTTTCTAGTTCGTTTTTGTTTAACTCTAAAACTTGATTGTTTTCTCTATCATTAATTTTAAATATTCCGTTTTGAATTTCGTTATCTCCAACGACCATAACATAAGGGATCCATTCTTGTCTTGCCCTGATAAGTTTTTTGCCTAGTTTTTCTTCTCTGTCATCAATATCAAATCTAATATTTTCAAATTCAAGTTGCTTGCAATAATCAAGATGTAAATTATTGTTTACAGGAACTATTCTAAGTTGAACAGGTGAAAGCCAAAGAGGAAGAACAGGTCTTTCTTTTTTTAAGGCTTCTTCAAGTATTGCATACATACATCTTTCAATCGCACCGACAGAGGAGTGAATTATAACACAGTTTTGTTTTATGCCTTTTTCATCAGCATAAGCGATATTATAAACTTTACCTTCTTTTACATCAAATTGAACAGTAGATAGTTGTTGGTTGCCTCCTACGCTATCTATTGATTGCCATTCGTGTTTTAATGCCCAGTAATGTTTCATTTTGTCCATTCTTTCAATAAAAAGAGGGCGATTAGCATAGCATACAAGTTCTAAAATGTCTGCTTTATATTTTATATAAAATTCGTCTACAATTCGTAGTACATTTGCATATTTAATATTCATTCCCTTGTTAAGATTTTCGTATTTCTTAAATATTTCCTTATATTCAATTATTGCTTGACTTTCATCTTTGCAAAAACAATGAATATCGGCCATATGGAAAAATCTATCTCTTTTGAGACCTGATAATTCGCCAGATTTCTCATATCTGAAGTTTTCAGAATATTCAAAAAATCTTAAAGGTAATTGTTTATAACTAAACTTTGATTGTTGAACCATTTTAAATAATCCAAAGTCGGCAGCAAAACGAAGGATAAATTCCTTATTAGGGTCATCTGGAACTTTAACTGAATAATGTCTTTCGTGGAAAGAACCACATTGAGCAAGAATTTGAGGGTCAGCTTTGTTATAAAAGAGGGGAGATCCAATTTCCATTGCACCTAAATCATATTTAGCAATTCTTTCTTGCCAATCTTTTATAAGATTGAACATTAGTTGTCCATTTGGGTATAACCTATGGTTTCCGCTATCACTAGAACTCTCATTGTCTGCTAGTTCCATTCTTTTCATTTCTTTAATTGAAGGGGCTTCCTTCTTTTCTTCTCCGGGCAATTCTTCTGCCTTGACATAATCAATAAGTTCAGAATACCCATATTTTTCAAGTTTATTTAATACGTCTTGTTTGTCTTTTAAATCAAGAGCTATTTCTTCACCACTTGGTAATAATAGAAAATAGTCCTTTTTTATATCTTTTACTATTTCTTCACGATTTTTAATTTTGTTTTCCATTTTTTATTTCTCCTTATAATTTTTTATTTTATAATTTTAAAGTTGTTTATAATATTAATTCAAACCCTTACGGGTAATTATTTTAATTCTATTTAATTTAATATAAATCATAGTCCTCCATAACAAAAGACAGCAATTTTTTTGCTGTCCTAATTTGTTATAAAAAAGACAGCAAACTTTGGGTTTTGTTGCTGTCTTTTGATATTTCTATAATTTACACGCACAAAACACCATATCTAAATTGATACGGCTGTGGTGGTTATATTAAGTTGTAATCTTGCTTTGTTTTTCATAGAATTAACTCCTTAATTTACAAGTAGTATAAATATTTTTTGCAATTTGTCAATACTTTATTTTAATTTTTAAAAAATTTGATTAGTAAATTTTTTTACAGTATAAGAATATCATCTTCGTTTTTTACTTCTTGAGGACTGGACTCTGTTTCGCTAATATCCTCTTTATTTTGTCCAAGAATACTTGCAAGTGGATTTTTTCCTTTACCAAGCATTGACATTAGAAAGGGAAGCATATTATCTTGTTGGAATTGATTAAATTGAGGTTGATTATATGATTGTTGCTCGGATTGTTCTTGACTAGTCGAGTTGAAATTAAAGTCATTTGGATAGTATCCTTTTGCTCTATTTGAATAATTAGTATTTTGATTATTAAAATTATTGTTATTAGACATAAAAGTATTTGACATTTGATTGCCATTCATTCCACCAAGCATTTTAAAGATTTCTAAAAATGAGTTATCCATAGTTTATTTATATTCTTTTTCTAGGTTTAAGTTTACAAATTTAGTGTGTAATTTTTCTTTAACTAAACATATATTGAAATGAGGAGTAAAAAATGGCAAGATTATCAGAATTTGAATTTAATGAAAATAAAAAAGATTATTCCAATGAGGAAATATTGCGAAATAAGTATGACGAGTTTAAAGGAATGGATAGAGAAGAGCTTAATAATAAACTTTTTGAAGAAGTAGCAAGGCAAAAACAAAATGGAACTTTTGATTATGATGCTTTATCAAAAATGATAGAAACTTTGAGGGGCAGTCTGCCTGAAAATGATTATAATAATTTAAAGAGGATTTTAGAAAGTTTAAAATGAATTACAATAAAATAGATAAAACACTTTTTCATCAAGCATCAATGCTTGGCAAGGATAAAAAGTGGGAATGTATCGTCCATTCTTATGACTATGAAAGGACAAAAAGCAGTTTAATACATAAAAATATTGAAATATTAAATGAATATTTATTCATAAAATCTTTCCGTGTACTTGCCGATGTTTATCAACTTGATAAACTTTCAAATATGTCGCAAGTAAAATTTGTATCTTCTGTTACTAAAGCATCGGCGCTTATGAATGTATCTAAAAAAATTCTTGGTATTGATGATTGTTTACTTAGTGGCAATGGTGTGACGGTTGCTTTTATTGATACTGGAATTGACGGGCATTGTGATTTTTGTATTGGTAATAGACGAATTATTTTTTTTAAGGATTTTGATGGAGAAAAAGAAATTCCTTATGATGACAATGGTCACGGAACTTTTGTTGCAGGAGTGTGCTGTGGAAGTGGTGCTTTATCTGGAGGAAAATTTTCAGGTGTTGCACCACAAGCAAATATTATTTCGTTAAAGGCACTTGATAAAAATGGTGAAGCCTCAGCAGATAAAATTCTTAATGCAATGGAATGGGTATACAATAATCATAAAGAGTATAACATTAGAGTTGTATGTATGAGTTTTGGAAGTGAACCGCTTGGATTTAATGATCCAATTATGAAAGGTGCTGAGGCACTTTGGAGAGAGGGTGTTGTTGTAGTTGCGGCAGCAGGAAATAGTGGACCAGAATTTCAAACTATAAAAAGTCCAGGTGTGTCTAGTCAAATTATTACAGTAGGTGGATTTAATGATAATCGAATTGAGGATGAGTTTGATAAAAATTATTTTGAGATAGCAAAGTTTTCATCCCGTGGTCCTGCTTTTTCTAGATTTAAACCTGATATGGTTGCACCGGCAGTTGAGATTAATTCTTGTGGAATAGGTAATAAATATGTAAAATTAAGTGGAACTTCTGTAGCCACTCCTATGATTGCAGGATTTTGTGCGTTAATCCTCGAAGCAAAACCATTTTATAAACCTAACGAAATAAAAAGAATATTATTATCTTCTTGTAAACCTATTTCATATAACAGAAATTTGGAAGGTTTTGGTTATCCAGATTTTAATTTAATAAAAAAATATCTATAATATTGATCGATTTTTAAAAAATAATAAAAAGAGGGTTAATCCCTCTCTATTTTTTTAATAATATTAATAATTTTCTTATTTGCATCAATAATTTGGCTTTTTTGCATATTATTTCTGATAATTTTGTCGTTTTTAATTAAATTATTTATTTTATCCATAAATAATGCTTTAGTATATTCTTCCTCTTCAAGCATTTCGCAATAGCCAAGATTTTTAAATAATTTAGCATTTTCTATTTGGTCGCCTCTAGAACAACTTTTAGATAATGGGATAAGAAACATTGGTTTATTTAAAGCAAGAAATTCATTGATAGCACCAGAGCCAGCTCGAGATAAAACATAGTCGCTAAGAGCAAGATAATCTCCCATATTATCGGCATATTCAACCTGAATGTAACCATTTATTCTTCCTGTTTTTTCATTATTTTTGCCTTTACCTGTAATATGAATGACATTAAAAAATTTTAGTAAATCTTCAAGATTATCTTCTGTTTTTTCATTGATAAATTTTGCTCCGCTTGAACCACCAACGATTAAAAGATTAGGTTTTGATTTGTCAATTTTAGGTAAAAAGGGAAGATTATATTTGTTACCATTTAAAACACTTTTACGAATGGGTTGACCTGTGAAAATTATTTTATCATTTCCTTTTCCAGTTTCCTCAAATGCGCAACACATAAAGTCGCAGTAATGGAGAATGATTTTGTTTGCAAGTCCCATAGATAAATCACTTTCGTGACTTACAACTGGAATTTTTAGTTTCTTTGCAGCAACGACAACAGGCAGAGCAACAAAACCACCTTTTGAAAATACTACAGATGGTTGAACCTCTTTTAGTATCTTTTTTGCCGATTTAATTGATGAAAAAAGTTTGATAGGAATAAGTAAATTTTTGAGTGTGAGTTTGCGTTCAAGTTTAACTGCATCAATTTCGTGATAAGTTATGTTTTGTTCTTTTTGGACAATATTTTTTTCCATACCGCTTGAGCCTATGTAATGAATTTCATAACTTTGTTTGAGTTCCTCGCCAACTGCAAGAGCAGGATAAACGTGACCGGCAGTACCCCCGCCAGTTAAGACAATTTTTTTATTTTTACTTATTGAAGTTGTAGTCATAAATTTTACCTCTTTTATATTGTATGAAATTATAGGTAAAATTATTTAGCCTTTTATTATCTTTATAATTATGCGATTTTATGAATAAATATACAAAACAAAAACTGTGATTATTTAAAACAATGAATATAAAAATAGAGCATAGTAATTTCAATTTTAATAATATATTTGACAAATAAAATTAAATAAATTATAATTATTAAAACGATTGTAAAAAAATTTTAATATTTCCACTTTTATTTTTAAGTTGAGAAATTATTTTAGAAAAAAGAGTAAATTTTAAATTTACTTTTCTATTATTTTTTATGGTCAAAAATTGCAGGAGTTGAAATGGAAGAGAAAGATTATAATGCCAAAGACATAGTCGTACTTGAAGGACTTGATGCTGTTCGTCTTAGACCTGGTATGTATATTGGTACAACAGGCTCAAAAGGAATGCATCATTTATTATGGGAAATTGTAGACAATGCTATAGATGAAATTTCAAATGGTCACGGAGATACTATCAAAATTACATTAAACACTGACGGCTCTGTAACTGTTGAGGATAATGGTCGTGGTATTCCAGTAGACAATCATCCAACTCTTCATAAGTCTGGTGTAGAGGTAGTTTATACTACTCTTCACGCAGGTGGTAAATTTAATAATGAAAATTATAAATTCTCTGGTGGTTTGCACGGTGTTGGTGCTTCAGTTACTAATGCACTTTCAAAATGGTGTAATGTTACTGTCTATAAGGACGGAAAAGAGTATTTTGTTGGTTTCCATTCTTACCAAGATGAAAATGGAAAAATGCATAGCGGTATTGCAAAAGAGCCTTTAAAACTTGTAGGAAAGACTAAAAAGAGTGGAACGCTTGTTACCTTCCTTCCAGATAGTGCAATGTTTGGAAATTTGAAATTTAACTTTGATACAATTTGTACACGTGCAAGAGAACTTGCTTTTCTTAATAAAGGTTTAAAGATTGAACTTACCGATTTAATTGAAAATCGCGAAGAAAAATATCATTATGAGGGTGGAATAGCAGATTTTACTGAATACCTGGTAGAGGGAAAAACAAAACTCTTTTCAAAACCTATATATTTTCACGCCGAAGACAAGAATTTTGACCTTGAAGTTGCTTTAATCTATACAGATAGTTATACAGAAAATTCTTTCTCTTTTGTAAATAATATTCCAACCGTTGAGGGAGGAACTCACGAAACTGGTTTTAGGTCAGCTTATACAAAAGTTTTAAATGATTTTGCTAGAACGAACAATTATCTTAAAGAAAAAGAGGCAAACTTTTTTGGTGAAGATTTTAGAGAGGGGTTAACAGTAGTTTTAAGCATTAAAATGAATAATGTTCAGTTTGAAGGGCAAACAAAAACAAAACTTGGAAATCCTGAAGCTAAAACTCTTGTTGAAAGTCTTACTATTAAAGAATTGAGCCGTATTTTTGGTGAAAAGAAAATGCTTTCTACTGGTGAAATAATCATTGGAAAGGCAAAAGGTGCGGCAAAGGTTAGAGAGAGTGCAAAAAAGGCAAAGGAACTGGCAAGAGCAAAGAATAATGCTGAAAACTTTAACCTTGTTGGTAAACTTGCTGCTGCCTCTTCTAAAAAGAGTGAGCAATGTGAACTTTTTATCGTTGAAGGAGATTCTGCGGGCGGTACAGCAAAACAAGGTAGAGATAGGCGTTTTCAGGCAATACTTCCTTTAAGAGGTAAGCCATTAAATGCTGAAAAGAAAAGAATTGACCAGGTTCTTGCTAATGAGGAAATTAGAACTATTATCTCAGCATTAAATGCAGGTATTGGTGATGATATGGATTTAAGTTCACTTAGATATCATAAGGTCATCATCCTTAGCGATGCCGATCAAGACGGTGCACATATTAGAGCAATACTTCTTACATTCTTCTATAGATATATGAGGTCACTTATTAATGAGGGTCACGTCTATATTGGACTTCCTCCACTTTATAAAATTTACAAGAAAGACTATGTTGAATATGTTTACTCTGATTTAGAACTTCCAGAAGCGATTGAAAGAGCAGGAAGAAACTATGGACTTCAAAGATATAAAGGTCTTGGTGAAATGAATGCCGAGCAACTTTGGGAAACTACTCTTGACCCAGAGAAGCGTAGCCTTATTCAAGTTACCATTGATGATGCTGCTGAGGCTGAAAAAATGGTTACAACTCTTATGGGTGATGATATTGAGGCGAGAAAAAAATATATTAACAAACACGCAAATTTTGACAGAGAAGATGAATTCTTTAAAAATTATAAGAAAATGTAAGCCTTAGGCTTTTATTACTGATTTATTTTCTTACTTATCATTATCTAATGAATTAGAAAAATAAATTCAAAAATTACTGATACAACAATAATTAGGAGCAATTATGCAAAACGAAGAAAATATTGAGCAAGAAAAAATGGATATGGGAGATGAACCTGAAAAAGAAGGAGAAGAGGAGTTAAACACCGTTTCTTCTTATGGTGGTGGCAAGAGTGGTATCATATTCAGAAATATGAGTGATGTAATTCACGACTCAATGATTCCTTATACAGAACACGTAGTTATGGATAGAGCATTGCCTCGTGTTGAAGATGGATTAAAACCAGTTCAAAGAAGAATTCTTTATGCTATGATGGAACTTGGTGTAACTCCGGACAAGCCATTTAGAAAGTCTGCGAGAATTGTCGGTGATTGCCTTGGTAAATATCATCCACACGGAGATACATCAGTATATGATGCAATGTGTCGTATGGCACAAGAATGGGTTTTAAGAGCGCCACTTGTAGACGGTCACGGAAACTTTGGTTCGGTTGACGGAGATAGCCCAGCGGCTATGCGTTATACTGAGGCGAGAATGACCCCGCTTGCGATAGAACTTATGCGTGACCTTGAAAAGGATACAGTAAGGTGGAGTTTAAACTTTGATGACTCGTTAAAAGAGCCAGATATGTTCCCAGGAAGATTTCCTAATCTTCTTATTAATGGCGCCTACGGAATTGCGGTTGGTGTTGCCACAAATATTCCTCCTCACAATGTAGGGGAAACTATTGACGGTGTTGTTGCTTATATTAATAACCCAAATATTAAAATTGAAGAGATGATGAAGATAATCAAAGCCCCTGATTTTCCTTCTGGTGGTATTGTAATTTCACCAGACGGAGGACTTGAACAGGCATATAGGACTGGAAAGGGTAAGATTCTTATTCGTGCTAAAGTTGGTATTGAAAAAAATGGCGATAAGAGTTCTCTTATAATCACAGAAATACCTTATCAGGTAAACAAGGCGCAACTTCTTCAAAAGATAGCAGAACTTAAAGAAACAAATAAAGAAAAAATATCAGCCATTACTGAGATAAGAGATGAGTCTGATAGAACAGGTATGAGAGGGGTTATTAGGCTTAAAAAAGATGCAAATCCTCAAAAAATACTTGAATATCTCTTTAAATCAACCAATCTTCAAATCTCTTATGGAATTAATATGGTTGCTATTGCTGACGGAAAGCCAAAACTTTTAAGCCTTCTTGATATTATTTCATATTATGCTCAGTACCAAAGAGAAATAATCTTAAGAAGAACAAAATATGACTTAAATATTGCCAGAGAACGCGCGCATATTGTAGAAGGTCTTTTAATTGCTATTAAAAACATTGATGATGTTATTAAGATAATTAAAAAGTCTGCAACTACTAGTGAGGCAAAACAAAGACTTCGTGATAAGTTTAAGTTATCTGAAAAACAGGCTCAGGCAATTCTTGATATGCGTCTTGCTCGTCTTGTTCATCTTGAAGTAAATAAACTTGAAGAGGAACTTAAAGAGTTAAAAGCAAAAATCAAGGAATACGAAGCAATTATTGCCTCTAAAAAACTTCAATATGAGATTGTAAAGAAAGAATTACTTGAAATTAAACGCAACTATAATTCTCATCGTAAGACGGTTATTATGTCAAGCAGTGAGGTTAAACTTGAAAAGATTAAAGAGGAAGAAGAGGTTGTAGATACAAAACCTTATGTATTTGCTATTTCTGCTGAGGGTACGGTAAAGAAAGTTACTACCAAAAATTATGCTATGTCACAAAAGACTATAGGAGATAATACAACTATAAGTGACCTTCCAAAGCAAGTTGCAAACTTCAATGCTAATGATACTATTCTTATTTATACCAGCCTTGGTAATGTGATTAAACGCAAAGCATCAGAGATAAAAGAATGTAAATGGAGAGATAAGGGAAATTCTTTACTTTCAATAGATAACAATATTTCTTTAAATGAAACGCCAGTTGCAATTTTAAAAGCAGAAGAGAGTGGTAGTATTTTAATAATGACCAAGAATGGAATGGTTAAGAAGAGCGAAGCTAAAGAACTTATAACTGCTAAGGCATTCTATCAAGTATGTAAACTTGGTGATGAAGATGAAGTTATTGCAGTTGAATTTGATAAGAAAGATAAAAGTATCCTTATGCTTACTAAATATGGAATTTCGCTCAACTTTGAAAAGACAGATATTCCAACACAAGGCAGAATTTCTGGTGGAGTAAGGGGAATAAATCTTGATGAAAATGATTATGTTATCTTCGCATCACAAATTGATTTCTCTCACATTGTGGTTGTTACTGAAAATGGATATATAAAGAAGATGAAAGTCGACCAATTCCCATTATCAGCAAGATACAGAAAGGGATTGAAATATGTTTCATTTGCAAAGAATGCTAAATCTGTTGCCTATGCAACTCAAGCAAATGGAGATATAACACTTGCTGTTGACTTTGGGCTTAAGATACTTCCACTTGAAACAAAGAAACTTCCAAATAGTGAAAGAACAGCAAGCGGTAACGAGATAATTAAAAAGAATTTCTTTTCGATTAATAAATTAATTTAAAAATTTGAAGTAATAAAAAGAGTGGGGACTTCCCTCTCTTTTTTATTTGCGAAAAATGTAATTTTTTTATAAATAGTCTAATATACATATTGCAGATAAGAAAAAATCTTGCATTTCAAACATTTTTCGTACATTTTTACCATTTTTCTCATTTGCATATTTTAAAAAATATCTTATCATTAAAAGCGAGGCTAATAATGCCATTTTGTGTTATCAAATCAAAAACAATCAAAATCTTTTTGGTTATGGTTTCTGTAGTGGTTCTTCTTGCAATCTCTTTTGAAGGACACGCTGCCGCACTTGTTTGGTTTGGGTCTTCTTCAAGACTTGTTCCTGTATATAAAGTTGATACTGAACAAAAACAAGTTGCCATTTCTTTTGATGCCGCCTGGGGAGCCGATAAAACAGAGCAGATTATAGACGTGCTAGCCGAATATAACTGCACTGCAACATTCTTTTTAGTCGGTTTTTGGGTAGATAAATATCCAGAAATGGTTAAAGCAATAGATGAAGCAGGTCTTGAGATAGGTACGCACTCAAATACCCATCCAGATATGGCAAAATTAAACAAGGATACAGTAAGAAGTGAACTTGAAACATCTATGTCGAAAATTACTGCCATAACAAATAAAAAGGTTGAGGTTTTTCGTCCTCCTTATGGTTCTTATAACAATACTCTCATTGAAACTTGCAGTGAACTTGGATTAATTCCAATTCAATGGGATGTAGATAGTCTTGACTGGAAAGGATTGTCTGCGGGAGAGGTTACATCGAGGGTAATGAAGAAAGCTGGCAATGGTTCAATTATCTTAATGCATAACAATGCAGATAATGTCATTGATTCGGTAAGACTTACTTTAGATTATCTTACAAAGAGTGGTTATAAAGTTACAAGCGTAGGAGAATTGATTTACAAAGAAGGTTATACAATTGATGCAAACGGAATTCAACACAAAAAATAAAATGAGAAATTTAATTGAAAGATAATCTTTCAAAGAAAAAAGGAGTAACATAAAGAAAATGAATAATATAACAGTGGTTTCCTCACCAAATAATAGAGGCAAAATAAGAGGTACTTTACTTGAAAAATCTGAGATAAGTTATAAAATTGAGGATGAAAATTTTTATGAAGGAAAATTGTCAGTTGAAAGACTTTCTGAAGCAAATGATACTCTTCCTTTTACAATCTCAGAAAAACTTGTTAAAGCTTACAACCTTTCTCTTGAAGCGGGTGATGATGTATGCTTTATAGGCGAACTTCGTTCATACAACAAATTAATAGATGGCAAAAGTAGATTAATACTTTCCTTCTTCGTAAAGGAGGTTGTAGAAAATGAAAGTGCAAAAAGTGTCAATGAACTTACTTTAACAGGTTATATTTGTAAAGAGCCAGTATATAGAACTACTCCTTTTAATAGACAAATATGTGATGTGCTTTTGGCAGTAAATCGTATTGCTTTTAATAAATCAGATTATATTCCTTGTATTCTTTGGGGAAGAAATGCTAAATTTATTCAAAGTAAAAAGGTTGGGACAAAAGTTAATTTGACAGGCCGTATTCAATCAAGAGTATACAAAAAAGAAATTAAAGAGGGTGAGTTTGAAGAGCGTGTTGCTTATGAGGTGTCTTGTCAAAGAATAGAAGTTCTAGATAAGGAGGAAACGGCAGAAACATCTCAAGATTTAGCATAAATAAAAACAATATATTTCCGATAGAAATTAAGTAAAAAGATGCCATATGCATCTTTTTTTATTTGTTTGATTTTTGATTACTGCAATATCTATTTATTACTTTATCAATTTGAGATTTTATCAATTTACCGACAGAGTATTTATATAATAAATCTATTGTAGTGCAGGCAATAAAAACACTTATTATAATAAGAATACCATATATAGCAAAATAGGGTGAAAGTTGAAGATTTAAAGGTTTTGTAAGTCTCCATAGCCAAGAGCGAATAAAAAAGTTTTCGTGAATAAGGTATACCCCAAATGTAGAGGAGGCGACAAGATTTATAAACTTCGAATGAAAATTGATATTCTTAAAAATTAAAAATAGGATTATAGATAATGGAAAAATTAAAAAAGAGTTTTGAGAAAATATATCAGCTTGTCCCGTAATAATAGTGATTAATCCAATTATCCAAAAACATAGTAAAAGACTGGCCTCTATTAAAGATAATTTTATACCATATAATTTTATGTACGATGCAACAAAATAAAGGGTAATAAACCAGATTATATCATTATAAAAATAGTTTAAACTTAATACCTGCGGTATAAACATACAAAAGAAAAGGAAGGTAAAAATTATGAGTTTATGCTGATTTTGACTTATATTTTTAATTATTATATTAAGCAATGGAAAAGTTAAATATAACAGCAAATAGGTGGTAATAAACC